>CAZHIK010001310.1:0-2571 GCA_964532635.1 uncultured Enterobacterales bacterium | reverse complement strand
CGCCAGGCCGCCGTGCTCCGGCGCGACCTTGGTGATGCACTTCATGGTGGACATACAGACCTCCTGGGGGAAAATCGCCGCTGAACGCGGAAGGCCGCGAACTTAGGGGGTCGAACATACTGTGTCAACGAGTGCACGCGCCCTGTGAAGAAAGTCCAAAATTGGCTTTCTTCCAGCCTAAGAGGGCTCCCCAACCGTCTCTGGAACGCCGCTGATCGCACTCAGCCTGCCGCCGATCATCCCCTGGCGCTGCCCGAGGGTCAGGCACCCCCGCCTTCGACGCGTGGATCGGGCTGCAGGAAGCGCTCGATGGCCATGCGCATGCGGGTGACCCCGAGGGCGCGGTGTATGTGGATCCAAGGCAGGCCGCGCACCTGACAGACTCGGATAGCCGCGCGTAGACGCTGTTCACCGGGATGCTCGCCCACCAGGATCACCAGGTCCACCCCGCCTCCCAGTATGCGGCGGAGTTCGTCGTCGTCGGTGGGCTCGCTCTCGAGCTGCTGGCTGCGCAGCTCGGCCAAGCCGAAGGAACTCTCCACCAGGTCCATGCGTTGTGGATCGAGCTGCGGGCCGAGCAGCAAGGCGCGGCGCCCGACGGTGTGGCTCCACCAGGCCCAGTCGGTGGGGACAGCCTCGGCCTGCTAGAGTCCCTGATCCTCGCGCTCGGCCAGCTCGAGGTCACGGATCCCCTGGCGCAGCCGGCGGAAGCGGGACAGCTCGAGGTGATCGTAGATCTCGTCAGCGAGCCGGCACAGCGCAGGATCGTGGTGGGGCACGCCGGAGTCCAGGGCGGCTTGGATGGCCGTCAGGGTCTTCTCGAGGCACATGGGCTTGGCCACGTCGGGTGCCTCACGCCACTCGCTCAGCCAGTTGCGCACGCAGTCCAGGGACTCGTCCCGACCCAGGCTCGCGACGCCGGTGTCGGGCAAGGGGTCGTCGTCGTGGCGCTTGGCGGACAGCGCCAGCTGATCCCACCAGACGCGGCCTTCTTCTGCCCAGCTGTCCGCCGCGGGACCGCGCCCCCGGGTGAGGCCGTTGACCCATCCGGGCTGGAAGGACTTGGAGAAGCGAGTGAGGCTGCGGAAGGCCGAGTCGAGCTTGGCACCGGTGACCCCCAGGTGGTCCTGGAGGTGGCGGAGGCGGCAGGCGAGGTTGCCAACCAGGGCCCGCTGCACGGAGCGTGGGTACTGGGGCCAGCGGCCGAAGGAGGCGCTGGCTGCACGCTGGATGGCATCCATCTCCTCCTGGGCATTGGTGGTGGACGAGATCCCGTCCAGCAGGTCCGCGAGGTCCTCGTCCCAGTCGCTCGCGGGGGGTTCGGGCGTCGCGGGGCGCTGGGGGAGTCGAGGCTGAACCGGGCGTCGGGGAGGCGTTGGAGGTTCTTGCGCTGGCGTCGCGGTGGGCTCAGAGGCGGCATCCGATTGCGCGCCCGGATCTTCGACGGCTTCACCCTGGTGCACCGGGGCCGGCGGCTGGGGCGCGGTGAGCTCGACGCGGCCTCCCAGGGCCTGCCAACCCATCAGGAGTTCGATGATGGCTCGGCCGAGCTCAGCTCGCTGTTGTCGTAGGGCCTGGCCCGCGTCGTCCGCCAGGGCGGAGATCAGCTCGTCACAGCGCCGGGTCTCGTCGACGAGCGCAGCCAGTCGCTGCTGGCGCTCCGCGGTGAGCTGCTGGAGGGCGTGGTGGAGATCGGGCTCGCCGGCAGAGCAGGGAGAGGCCCGGTGGGCGGACTCGTGTTCGGTGGAATTCAAAGGAGCTCTCTCATGCAAAGGCCAACGCCACCCGCCGAGGGGGTGCGAGGTGGCAGCGGGGGTGGTCAATGCAACAAGACCCCCGTCAGATGCACCATACTCCATGGCACGCTCACTCGCAGCTCCGGCCGGTTCCCCCGAGGCCATGGCGCTGGGATAGGGGAGAGCCATGTCCTCCCCGGCGCCCGGTCTTCGCTCGAGCATCCTCACTCTGGCTCTGCTGGCACCCGCCTGCGATGGGCCCGAGCCTGTCGCGGAGCCTACGCCTTCCGAGCCCCCCTCGTCGGTGGAGCCCGCGGCAGCGCTCGATCCCGTCCCGGCGGCTCTGGTCGGGCCCCCCAGCCTCGAGGAGGGGCAGCCCGAACACGTGGTGGTGATCCTCATCGACACCCTGCGCGCTGACGCCGTGGCTGCGGCCGATACCCCCAACCTCGATGCCCTGGCTGCCAGCGGACTCACGGTGGAACGGGCCTGGAGCACCACCACCTGGACCGTCCCCGCGGTCATCTCTCTGTTCACGGGGTCGTTCGTGCGCACCCACGGGTGGGACCTGCCCACCGGCGACATGACCCACCGCCCGGCCCTGCCACCCCTCCCCCCCCTGGCCGAGGTGATGCAGCAGGCGGGCTTCGCGACGCTCGGGCTGTACGCCAACGGATACCTGGCGCACGAGCTCGGCTTCGATCGAGGCTTCGACGAGTGGAAGCGGAGCACCGACAGCCGCGTGGCCCAAGAGCTGGCCAAGCGGGTGGCCAGCTGGTCGCAGCCCAGCGAGGAGCCGGCCAGCCAGTGCCAGTCCCCCGATGACGGATCGAAG
>CAZHIK010001309.1:0-2571 GCA_964532635.1 uncultured Enterobacterales bacterium | reverse complement strand
TGGTACGCCGACGCCGACAGCGACGGCTACGGCGACGCCAGCACGACCGCCGCGGCGTGCAGCAGCCCCAGCGGCTACGTCAGCGATGCCACCGACTGTGACGACAGCGACAGCACGGTCCACCCGGGCGCCACCGAGAGCTGCACGGGTGTGGACGACGACTGCGACGGCACCGTGGACGAACCCTCCGACCTGCTCGGCTCGGACGCCGCCTGTGGCGCCGTGAACTGCAACGAGATCCTGTCCACCCGCTCGAGCGCCCCCGACGGCGAGTACTGGCTCGAGTTCGACGGCAGCTCCTTGCAGGTCTTCTGCGACATGACCACGGCCGGCGGCGGCTGGAACGTGATCCATCCCGATGACATGGGCAACCTGGGGAGCCTGGACGCCATGCGCGACGAAATTGACACCGCCATGGCCTACCTGCGCAGCACCAGCGGCACCCTCTACTACACCGAGCTGTTCCAGCTGTCGGCCTACGCAGCATACGACGTGGACGTCTCCGACTACGACAGCACCCGCACCCGCATCACCTTCATCCCCACCAGCGTGGCCGCGGTGTCCGGTGTCACTCAGGGCTTCACCAGCAACGGCAGCGAGTTGACCTTCACCAACTGCGACGCCAACCCCAACAGCTACATCGAGTTCTGGCACACCGGCGACAGCTACACCTGGGATCAGGACTACACCATGAGCACGATGTGGCGCGACACCAAGCTGGCGGCTTCGGTATCGGTGCCCAGTGACTACTTCACTTTCACCGCCATCCACCAAGGCGGCTGCGGCACCCACAGCACCTCACCGTACTGGTACCACTACGACGGCATGCAGGACGCCGCCCTGGCGGTCCGCTAGCGCCTCTGCGGCCGGCGCACACGGCCACCTCGCGGACCTCGACAACGATGGCTACGACGAGACCCTGGACTGCGACGACGGGGATGCGGATGTGTTCACGCCTCGAGCCCCCCGACGCTCGATCCCGCGTCTTCGACGACGGCCCCGCGGCTCTCGACTCACGCCTCGAGGTCAAACGGCTCGGAGGGCAGACTGGGTGGACACGAGGATTCCCGTTTGTACTACTGGTCCACAACCCCTGCCGTGAGCAGGCGGTGGGCAGGCACCGCCCAGATGTTGTGGTCCAGGTCGATGGGTTCCACCTGGCCACCCCGACTCACGACCAGGCCACCGCGCCACCGCGCTCCGAGATGCTCCGCCAGGGCTCGGAGCCCCCTGGTGTCCCGCCGATGGGCGCGGGCCCGGGACTTGATCTCGATGCCCATCAGCCCGCCGGGAGTCTCCATCAGCAGGTCCACCTCGAGGCCCGAACGGGGGCGGTAGAAGTACAGCGGGACGTCCCGAGCGGCGGTGGTGATCCACTTGTGCAGCTCAGTGACGACGAGGGTCTCGAACATGTCACCTGTGATCGGCCACCTCCACCCGACACCTCCCCCATGACCCCGAAGGCGGGCCGTACGGGTCTTGCTAGAAGGGCGATCCCCTTCGAAAGCACGACATCGCGTCCCTGACATATGAGGTGCAAGGTACCGTAGGGGTCATGAAGCCAATGACCGCTGGGGCGGGAGTCCCTCCGGCCACTCCAAGTCCAAGTCGAGCTGGCCGGTCGATACGATTAGACGTATAATCGTCTAATGTTGTACGACACTCCAGATCCGACCGCCCACCTCGAGGCCCTCACCCAGCTGGATGCACTCCGGCGCAGGCTGGGACAGGAGGTCGCGCGCGCTACTCCCTGGTCCGGGCAGCTTCGCCGCCAAGCGCGAGCAGCGACCGCGAGGAGTTCTACTGCTATCGAGGGGTACCACGTCACCGCCGAGGTCGCGGCGGCGGTGGTTGAGGGTCGAGCCGCTGCCACGGATCGAGATCGGCGCGCGGTGGCGGACTACGCACTGGCCATGCAGCATGTCGCCGTTCTCGCGGACGACCCGTCCTTTGGCTGGTGTGACCGCCTGCTGCTGGACCTGCACTTCGAGGCCTGTGCGGGTGAGCCCAAGGGGCGTCCCGGCCTGCTTCGAACGGGCCCTGTCTTGGTGACCGCTCCGGGGGGCGGCGTCGCCTATCGAGCCCCCGAGGCCGACCAGGTACCCCGTCTCCTGGCCGAACTGGTGGAGTGGCTCGCCACAGGCGACCTCGATGCACCTGCGGTCGTACGGGCGGCGATGGCCCACTTGCATCTGGTCTCGATTCACCCGTTCCGTGACGGCAACGGACGTCTGTCTCGCATCCTACAGTCGCTGGTCCTGGCTCGTGACGGCGTGCTCTCTGCCGAACTGGGTTCCATCGAGGTTGTCCTGGCTCGCGACACGATGCGCTACTACGACGCCTTGCGCGGGGTCCAGGGCGGCAGCTACCAGCCCGACCGCTCCGCGGACCCATGGATCGCATTCTGCATCGAGGCCCACGTGATCCAGGCACGAGAGCGGCTGGCTACCCTGGAGCGCGCTGCGCATCGCTGGGCCACGCTGGAGCAGCTGGTGGAAGGGAGAGGCTGGCCGGGAAGGCTCACCATTGCCCTCGAGCAGAGCCTGTTCGACGGCGTAGACCGCGCCTCGT
>CAZHIK010001308.1:0-2576 GCA_964532635.1 uncultured Enterobacterales bacterium | reverse complement strand
CTCGACGCAGCCGCCGGAGACCGAGCCCTCGAAATTGCCCTCGGCATCGATCACATCGAAAGTTGTCGCAGTCCCGAAATCGACTACAATCAAAGGACCCCCGTAATAATGAAACCCCGCCGCTGCGTTGCAAATTCGGTCCGCCCCCACCCCCGGAACTCCTTTGCCCGACCTGCCCACCATGGACGCCGCCGCCTGGCTCGACACCCTGCGCGGCGCCCACGCGCCCTTGATGCAGAAGCACCAGGGGCCCTCGCTACGCCGTCTGGTAAAGAATCCGAACTAGATCGCGGTGCCCCGCTCGTCGGGAACCTCGCGGCGGGCCTTGCGGGACACCCTGTCGGACATCTTGCGGAGCAGGGCGAACTCCGGCGAGTGGCCCAGGCGCCGGGTCCGCCAGCGCGCGACCGCGTCGGCACGCAGCGCGAGGTAGAACGGCAGCCGCCAGCGGTGCGGTCCGACGAAGCGGGCCCGGATCTCCTCGGGCTTGAAGACGAAGCGCGCGAGGAATGTCAGCCCGCCGAGAATGTCCTGCTGCTGAGGCGTGAGCCAGGGGAGCCTCTCATTGAACCAGCCGGCCGACCAGCCCTCGAGGTCGGTGGGGGGGGTGAAGCCGTGGCGGATGGACTCGTCGAACAGCGCGGTCCCCGGGTAGGGGGCGTAGACGAAGATGTCGTCGATGAAGATGTCGGGGTGGATCGCCCTGAGCCGGTCCATCAGCCCGAAGGTCAGGTGCCAGTCCTCTATCGTCTCCGTCGGGAAGCCCACGATGTAGGTGGTCGACATGCGGAGTTGGTGCTGGTTGGCGCGCTTGGCGGCTCGCTCGATCTCCTCGACCTTGGTGTCCTTCTGGATGTGCTCGAGGATTCGGGGACTTCCAGACTCGATCCCAGCGAACAGCACGAAGACGCCGCTCCTCTTCAACAGCTCGATGTAGTCGTCGTCCCAGCGTGCCAGGTAGCCGGCCCGGCAGGTCGTGCTCCACCGGATGCCGAGGTCGGCGTCGACCATCATCTGGGCGAGCTTCCCGGCCCGCTCGAAGTTGGTGAAGAAGTTGTCGTCCACCATCGAGATGTTGGAGATGCCGTACTTCTTGCGAAGCATGGTCAGCTCTTCCATGATCAGCGGTGCCGGCTTGGTGTGCCACTTTCGCCTGTTGGCGCCGACGTTGTAGCAGAACGCGCACCGATGGGGGCATCCCCGCGCGGTCTCGACGCTGATGGCCGTGTACCTGTCCAGCTCGATGCGGTGCCATGGTGGGATGCGCACCTTGCGCATGTCGAACTCGCCGCGCTCCGCGGTCACGACGATCTTGCCGGCCTGGTCGGTGAAGCAGATACCTGCCACCTTCGACAGAACGCCGCCTTCGGCCAGGCAGGCGCAGAGATCTCCGACCGTCTCGTCGGCCGTGGCCCGGGCCACGATATCGACCAGCGGGTGGGCTGCGGTCTGCTCGGGGAAGAGTGTGGGGTGCATACCGCCCCACACGATGGGGACATCGGGGTCGCTGGCGCGAACGTAGGACGCCATCTCGAGGGCAAAGTGGAGCTGGGGTCCACTCATCGAGCTGATGCCCACCCAGAGCGCTTCACCGAGGTGGCGCGCGATCTCCTGCTTCCAGGCTGGCTCGACCCGCATGTCGATGAGCACGGGCTCGAAGCCTCTCGCTTCGATCTCGGGACACAGGGCCATGATCGCCAGCGGCGACTGGGGATCGGCGTCGTGGGTCTTGAGGCTCGGGAAGCAGAGGATCACCTTCTTTCTGGTGACGGCCATAGGGACTCCGGGACGAGATGAGGCGATACCCCATACCATGATGGAGCCATGGCGCGCCCGCCGGTTGGGGTGGGGAATTCGAGCGAAGCTGTAAGGGTCCCGCCCGACCTGTGAGACGGGCTTCGGCTGCACAGCACGGGTGTCGCATCCGAGGCCGGATGCAGGGGCTCACGCGCCCTCTGGGCAGCGGTCGACGGCCTCAGGAAGTGCCACAGGGCACCCGCGGCCCCCAGCCCGCGCCAGGCGTTCGTGGGGATGGTCTCGGGATGACGCTGGGGCCAGTCTGGGGCTGGGGGCCCGGAGTGGTTACTGCAAATCCGGCAATCGGAGAGAGCCATGGCCCCACCACAGCGCGCTCGTCCCCCAGGTCCCCAGGTTGCGGCCGATGACACCCGGCTCGCGGTGCTGAACATCCAGCGCAGCTGCGTGCACGACGGTCCCGGCATTCGCAGCACCGTGTTCTTCCAGGGCTGCCCCTTGAAGTGCAGGTGGTGCCAGAACCCGGAAGCCCAGGCCTTCGTCTCACCCTCCGAGCTCGAGTCTGCGCGGTCGGTGGGGGACATCATGGGGGTCATCCACAAGGACCGGCCGTACTACGATCGCACCCGCGGCGGGGTCACCCTCAGCGGTGGTGATCCCCTGGCCCAGGACCCCGATCGCTTGCTGTCGCTGCTGTGGGCGCTGAAGCGCGAGGAGCTGGACGTCGCCGTCGAGACCGCCGGCGATGTGCCGTGGCGGGTCTTCGAGGCCGTGATGCCCAGCGTGGACCTGTTCCTGTTCGATCTCAAGGCCGCGGGCGA
>CAZHIK010001307.1:0-2580 GCA_964532635.1 uncultured Enterobacterales bacterium | reverse complement strand
ATCGCCGTCGCCGCGCTGGTGCAGGGTGATCAACCACAGCCGGCCTTCCGCATGGGGCGGGCGCTGGATCACCTCGCGGCACGGCGCTTCGTGGGGCGGGGCGTCCCACAGGGGCAGGCTGCGAGGCAGGACCAACATGGCGAGCCTAAGCTCGCCGCACTCGAGCAACAGATCACCTGGCTCCAGGGTCGTCTCGGCCCAGCGCCACAGGTCCAGTCGCGCGTCGACCTCCGAGCGCGGCTCTCCCTTGCGGCGCTCGATCTCCCAGTGCGGATCGATCAAGGCACCTGGTTTCAGGCCCGGGAAGACGAGCGCCACCAACGCGAGCGCGAGGCTCGGCCCCAGCCAGGCCAGGACGCGGCGGTCGGGCCAGCGCCGCGCGGCGAGCCCACCCAGCCGCAGCGCGGCCACCGGGCCGAGGCAGCCCATCAACACCGCGAACGGAAGCATGTAGCGGTTGGTGTAGGGAACCCACGACAGGCCCACCAACAGGGCTGCGGTGGAGGGCAGGAACACAAGGGCGGAGGCCAAGGTCGAGCGGGGTCCCCAACGCCCCGGGACGAGGGCGAGCGCGAGGAGCGCGAAGGCCAGCGCCACGGGGGGCAGGTGGCCGTACTCGCGCAGGAAGAAGAGGTTGTTGGCCCTGCGCTGCTGGGCGCAGGCGTCCATCAAGGTGGTCGGCCCCAGCTGGGCGCCGCTGTGCTCACGGCACAGCTCCGCCTCCTTGGCCACCATCCCGTCGATAGGGAGGCCCGGGCCCCGGGACTCGACGTGCTGAAGCTCGAGCTGCGAGGACATGGATCGTAGGTCGAGATCGTGGTGGGCCTGCAGACCGTGATCGACGGCGACACCCACCCCGAGCCCCAAGGCGGCCAGTCCCGCCAGCAGCGCACGCCGTCGGAGGGCGACCGGCGCCAGGACCACCAGGATGGGGACGGCCACAGCCACGGGGAGTACCCGGGCATCCACGGCGTGGCCCAGCCCGCCCGCCATGCCCGCCAGCGAAGCCACCAAGAGCCCCGGCCTGCGGCAGCACCACACCCCGGCGGCGAGGGACACCGCCACCAAGGCAGCCACCAGGGGGTAGGGCGTGACCCACCAGGAACCGTCCACCACCACGGGCAGGGATGCGGTGGCCAGGGCGCCGAGCCCTCCGGCCCACGGACCCGCGAGGCCGCGCCCGAGCAGACCAGCCCCGATCACCGTGGTCACCGAGCCCAGCAGCGCCAGCCACTGCGCCACCAGAACGTAGGAGCTGGTTCCTCCGAGCAGGCCCACCAACCAGGGGTAGAGAGGCTGGCGCCACTCGTTGTAGTGGTGGAGCGCCGGGTCCAGCCACAGGTGTGCCGCTGACTCCATGTAGGTGTCCCAGTCGGCTCCGTGTGGGTAGCCGAAGCGGCTCCAGCCCGGGTGGAGCAGGAACCACAGGCCCAGCGCCAGGCCGAGGATCAGGGGCCACTCACGCCTGAGGACGGCGGAGAAGGAGGAAGGTTCCGGCTGTAGCGGGGTCACCTCTCCTACCTATCCGCTCCCGCTCCGGGCTCCTCCTCCATGACCTCGGACAACACCGCGCTGAGGGCGCGGGCAGAGATAGGCTTCTGGACCCAGCGCAGCCCGGGGTGGTCCTCGAAACCCGAAGGCCGGGTGAGGCCGGAGATGACCACCGCCCGCTGGGCCGGGACCAGCTCTCGGACCGCGGTGACCAGCTCGATGCCGTCCATGCCGGGCATGGTGTAGTCGGTGAGGAGCAGCTGGAAGCGCGCCCCGCCGCGCACCAGCGCCAAGGCCTCGAGAGGATCGGCCACCGCGCGCACCTCGAAGCCTCGCATCTCGAGCATCACCTCGAGCAGCTCGCGCACCGCCTCGTCGTCCTCGACCACCAGCACGCTACCCGTAGCCAGCGGTACGCTGGGCTCCTCCGACTCCTCGACGACGACCGGGGCCTCCACCACGGGCAACACAACCTCGAAGCAGCTGCCCTCGCCCAGCTGGGTCTGGACCCGGATGCTGCCACCGCTCTGGTCGACGATGCCAAGGCAGGTGGACAGCCCCAGCCCGGTGCCCCGGTTGCCCTTGGTGGTGTAGAAGGGCTCGAAGATGCGCTCCCGCTGTTCGGGAGTCATGCCCACGCCCTGATCCTCGATGCGCAGCACCACGCGGCGTTCCTCGGCCGGGGCTCCGGCCTGACCTTCGGCCGACCAGCCTACGCGGATCACGCCGCCCTCGGGCATGGCGTCGCGGGCGTTGACCACCAGGTTGACCACCACCTGCTCGAGCAGCGCGGGATCGATCCAGGCCATGGGGAGCCCTTGGGGGCGAGGCTCGGCCTCCAGCCGCACCTGGTCGCCCAGCACCCGGTCGAGCATGCGCCCGAGCTCGTCCACCAACGCCGGCAGGTCCACCGCTGCGGGGCGCGCCTCGGAGCGACGGGAGAAGGCCAGCAGTTGGCGGGTGAGGTCGGCACCACGGGAGGCTGCCCGCAGGATCTGATCCACCGCCGCGCGCTGGCGCGAGCCCGGGTCCATCTGCGGCGCCAGCATCTCTCCCCAACCCAGGATCACCGCCAGCAGGTTGTTGAAG
>CAZHIK010001306.1:0-2580 GCA_964532635.1 uncultured Enterobacterales bacterium | reverse complement strand
CCGCCCAGTGGCAGGACGACGCCACCAAGGCCAGCGAGTTCGCTCCCGCGGACACC
Organism: uncultured Enterobacterales bacterium; assembly: GCA_964532635.1. GTDB lineage: Bacteria > Myxococcota_A > UBA796 > UBA796 > JAFGLY01 > CALDOK01. The sequence goes on along the minus strand of CAZHIK010001306.1, from coordinate 2,524 downwards.
ACCGGGATCGTGGTCGCGGTGCTGGACTCGGGCGTGGCCTACGAGAACTACAGCGACAGCGCGCTCGACTACGTCCAGGCCACCGGCCTGGCCGGCGTGGACTTCGTGGCGCCCTGGGACTTCGTCAACGGCGACAGCCACGCCAACGACGACCACCAGCACGGCACCCACATCGCCTGCACCATCGCCTGCCAAGGCGCGGTGCCAGGCTACGCCCCCGGCACCAGCATCATGCCCCTCAAGGTGCTGGATGCCGACAACACCAGCTACGAGACTGACCTGGTCGACGCCATCTGGCACGCCATCGACAACGGTGCCGACATCGTCAACATGAGCCTGAGCTTCGGGCAGGGCTACACCCCCTCCACCGCCCTGAGCGAAGCCCTGCTGGCCGCCGACGAGGCCGGCATCGTACTACTGGCGGCCGCGGGCAACGACGGCTCGAGCTTCGTGACCTTCCCGGCCGCTCACCCCGCGGTCTTCGCGGTGGCCGCCACCTCCCTCGATGGCGACACCGGCCAGCAGCCGGTCGACTACAGCAACCGCGATCCCTCGGTGGACTTCGCCGCCCCCGGCGGTGATCTCGACGCCGACGAAAACGCCGACGGCTACCCCGACGGCATCCTGGCCGAGACCATCGCCTACCAGGACCCCTCCAGCACCGGCTACTGGTTCTACGCCGGCACCAGCCAAGCCACGGCCGTGGCCAGCGGCGCGGCCGCGGTGCTCCTGGCCGAGGGCGCCAGCCAGGGCGAGGTCTACGCGGCCCTCCAGCTGGGAGCGAAGGGGCTGGCCAACGAGATCATCGATGGGCTGGGCACCGGCGCGCTGAACCTGGAAGACAGCATCAAGGCCGTCCAGGACGGCGAAGCCACCCCCGCCGGTCAGTACTACGTCGCCATGATGCCCTGGCTGAAGGACTGCGGCTCCGAGCTCGAGCCCTACGTGCTCGTCACGGTGCTCGACGGCGACGGTCTGGTCGTCGGCGGAGCCGAGGTCTACGGCGTCTGGGTGGATCAGGACGGCAACAGCGCCACCTTCCAGTGCGGCACCTCGAGCGACGGCCAGTGCGAAGGCAAGATCGACAAGGCGGCCAAGTACGATGCCGACGGCAACGAGCTGGCCTGGGCCTGGTCCGTGCGCGTCCCCACCATCAGCGTCGACGGCATCGCGGCCCACCCCGGCACGGCCTTCTTCGCCACCGACGGCCTCGAGATCCTGCTGGCGGGCCTGGACGGCGTCGGCATCGCCACCAGCCCCCTGGGTGTCAAGTGGGATCGCAACGTCAGCTACGCCGGCATGACCGATGTGGCCGACGCCTACGTCTTCCCCAACCTGGGCACCGGCATCGCCACCAGCCCCCTGGGCGTCATCGCCACCCCGCCGTTCATCGAGCCGTATGTGTCCATGGACACGGTGGACGTGGACCTGGACGGCACCGGCATCGCCACCAGCCCCCTGGGCGTGATCTCCTTGCCCCGCCTGATCTTCGACGGCACCGGCATCGCCACCAGCCCCCTGGGGCTGCAGCCCATCACCCTCATTCCCATCGGCGGGGTGGGCATCGCCACCAGCCCCCTGGGCTTCACGCCTCCGGACCTGTTCGATCCCTATGCTCCGAGCTTCGACGACCCGGCGCTCGCGCTGAACCACGTTCCCTTCCTGCTGGGCGGCAGCGGCATCGCCACCAGCCCCCTGGGCGTGCTCGGCGGTCACACGGGCATCCTGCTGGACGACGGCGGCTGGGCCACCACCGAAGGCTACGGCGCCGGCACCGCGGTGCAGGGCAGCGGCCTGGCGGGCTTCGAGGGTGTCTCCGGCAGCGGCACAATGGTCGCCAGCGGCGCAGGCAGCGAGCCGCTGTAGCGCTCACTCGCCGCCGTCGAGGGCCTCTTCGACGGGCAGGCTGTCCCAGGCGCGCACCCGCCGGGGCAGCCTGAACGTGATCACGGCGCCGCCGCGGCGGTGGTTGCGGGCCGAGATGCTGCCGCCATGCTCGGTGACGATGCGCTGGCAGATGTACAGGCCCAGGCCGTGGCCCTTGGCGGCACCCGGGGCCTGCTGACCGCGCCCGAAGATCCGCTCTTCCATGCCCTGGGGGATGCCGGGACCCTGATCCCGCACCACGCAGACCACCTCCTGGCCGTCGGAGGCCAGGCTCACGCCCACGCGGGTGTCGCGAGGCGCGTACTTGAGGGCGTTGGAGACCAGGTTGGTGATCAAGCGCGACAGCTCCTGAGGATCGCCCTCCACCCACAGGCTGGGAGCGATGGCCAGCTCGAGCTTCACGGCGCGCTGGGCCGCCACGTGGCGCAGCAGACCCACAACCCGGTCGATCAAGCTGGACAGCTCCACCGGACGTTCGTCCTGGCTCACTTCATCGAGCACGCCACCGGCCATGGACCGGATGCGCTGGGCTGCCTCGAGCACCCGCAGCAGCGGATCGCGCTCGGGATCGTCGGGGGCCTTGTCCTTCAACAGACCGCTGACGACCACATGGATGGCCGCGGCGGGGCTGCGCAGG
>CAZHIK010001305.1:0-2587 GCA_964532635.1 uncultured Enterobacterales bacterium | reverse complement strand
GTCGGTGTCGGCATCCGTGTCGGCATCCGTGTCGGCGTCGGTATCGGCGTCGGTGTCCGCATCCGTGTCGGCATCCGTGTCGGCATCCGTGTCGGCGTCGGTGTCCGAGTCGGAGTCGGCGTCGGTGTCGGCGTCACCCTCGGGGCGATCGACGGTGGGATCCGTGGTGGAGGACCAGGGGGTCTCCGCTTCCTTGTCGCCACAGCTGGCGAGGAGCAGGCTGCCGAGAATCAAAGCGATGCGGATGCGCATGGGCTGGCTCCGTGATGGCATGGACGCGGCCATGATAACGCAAGATGCGCGGTCGTGGAGGCTGCAGAGTGTTCGAAAGTCCCCCAGGAGGTCCAGGACCGTGAGTGCACCCGCCAAGGGCCGCCCCCGCCGCGAAGCCATCATCTCCCTGGTTCCCCCCGGACGCACGGTGGTGGAGGTGGGCTGCGATCACGGCCACACCGCCGCAGCCCTGGGAGCCATCGGTACCGAGCGCCGTGTCCATAGGCTGCCCCGCAGGTCGGATCTGCGGCTGGTCGTTGCCGACGGCCTGCGTCCCTTCCGCAAGGTCGAGGTGGCGGTGATCGCTGGCATCGGCGCCGCACAGATCGCCCGAGTCCTCGACCTGGGGCCCCGCCCCGACGTGGCCATCCTCCACGCCCCGGACCGCCCTGCCACGCTGCGCCGCTGGTGCGCCGAGCACGGCTGGCGCATCGAGGCCGAGCGCCTGGCCCACGAGGGACGCCGCTTCGCCGAGGTGATGCGCGTGGTCCCCGGGCAGGAGCCCCACGAGGGCCTGACCCTGGCCTTCGGACCCAGGCTGATCGACGACCCGCTGCTGCTGCCCCACACCCGGCAGCTGCACGGCTACTGGTCGTCGGTGTTGGAGCGAGTGCGGGACCACAGCCCAGGCAAGGCGGCCGAAGCTCGCTCATGGCTCTCTTTCCTCGAGGCAGTGCTCGCCGAGCACCCGGACCCGCCCCCACAGGTTGACAGGTCGGGCTCACAGCTCTAGGGGGCGGCGCGAACGCACCCCATTCTTTGGAGGAGCCCTCCGTGAGCGCCGAAGCCCGTCCCTTCACCGTCACCGATCTCCTCCAACAGCAGCGCGCCATGAGCCCGTGCCCGTCCCCCGACGGCAGCCGGCTGGTGTTCGTGGTCAAGAAGCCGGACCTGGAGGCCAACGCCAACCGGCTCCAGCTGTGGGAGCTGCCCCTGCCCAGCGGGGAGCCCCGCCTGCTCACCAACGCGGGCTCGGTCAACTGCGAGCCCGCCTTCTCCCCCGACGGCAGCCAGCTGGCCTTCACCTCCAACCGCGCCGACGGACGCCAGATCTGGCTGCTGCCCATGCACGGTGGCGAGGCTCGCCAGCTCACCAAGCTGCCCGGTGGCGCCTGGCGACCGGTCTGGTTCCCCGACGGCAAGCGCCTGCTGGTGGTCTCCTCGGTGTTCGCCAGCTCCAGCAGCCCCGACCAGGTCCAGGCCCTCATCGACGCCGCCAAGGCCCGCAAGGCCAGCGGACGGGTCATCGACAGCCTGATGTTCCGCCACTGGGACAGCTGGCGCGAGGATCGTGTGGACCACGTCTTCGTGGTGGACGCGGTCACCGGCGAGGCCCGCGACCTCACCCCCGGCCCGTGGCCCGCCCCACCCCTCTCCCTGTCCGGCCCCCCCGACTACTGCGCCTCTCCCGACGGCCGCCAGGTCTACTTCACCTCGGTGCGCGACGACGATCTGGCCCGCTCCACCAACGTCAACATCTGGCGAGTGGACACCGACGGCGACGGTCCCCCCGAGCGGGTCAGCCCCGGTGTGGGCTGCAACATCTTCCCCGCCCTGTCCCCCTGCGGCCGCTGGCTCGCGTACTGCGCCATGGAGCGCGCGGGCTACGAGGCCGATCTGCTGCGCCTGGTCAAGCTCGACCTGCGCAGCGGTGAGCTGGTGGAGCTGTGCCCGGACTTCGACCGCATGGTCATGGCACCCGCCTGGTCCCCAGACGGCGAGTGGCTGCTGTTCCACGCCGAGGACCACGGCCGCACTCGCATCTACAGGGTTCCAGCCACCGGCGGCACCCCCGAGCCCATCACCACCGACGCCACCGACCGGGGCGAGGTGCTCTCCGCCGACGGTACCACCGTGTACTTCGAGCGCCAGACCCTGCAGGGGCCCCCCGAGATCCAGGCCGTACCCTTCGAGGGCGGCGAGGTCCGCACGCTGACCGCGCTGAACATCGAGCAGCTGGCGGAGCTCGACCTGCCAGCGCCCGAGGACTTCTACTACGAAGGCGCCGACGGCCTACGCTGCCACGGCGTGGTGGTGCGGCCCCCGAACTTCGACGCCTCGCAGCGCTACCCCGTGGTCTTCCTGATCCACGGTGGCCCCCAGGGTGCCTTCCGCCACGACTTCCACGAGCGCTGGAACGCGCCCCTGTTCGCGTCCCCCGGCTACTTGGTCGTCATGCTCAACCCCCGTGGCTCCACCGGCTTCGGCCAGGCCATGACCGACGGCATCCGGGGCGAGTGGGGCGGCAAGTGCTTCGAGGATCTGCAGCGGGGCTTCGACCACGCGCTGGCCAGCTACCCCTTCTGCGATCCAG
>CAZHIK010001304.1:0-2587 GCA_964532635.1 uncultured Enterobacterales bacterium | reverse complement strand
GCGGTGGCGGCCTGGCTCCCGCCCACCATCGTGGCCGCGCCGCCGCCCCCGGCGCGGGTCCAGGCCCCGGCGAGGAACAGGCCCGCCACTGGCGCTCTCACACCGAGTCGGCTGCGGCCGCTCTGGGAGGGGAGGGGAGCGAGGCCGTAGGCAGCACCCTGGTGGGTCCGGAACAGCTTGTTCAGGGTGCGGGGTGTGGCCAGGTCGCGCTGGACCGTGAGGGAGCCGAGCCCTGGATAGCGGCGCTCGGCCTTGGCCATCAAGGCTTCGCGCACCCGGGCCTCCAGCTCACGGTTGGTGGGCTCATCGATCTCCAGCCAGCTGCCGGCGGGCGTGACCTCGGTGAGGGCCACGATGCCCTCGCCTGGGGGGTAGCATTCCTCGTGGCTGCCCTCGTAGCTGGTCATGCGCCACGAGCTGTGGTGCAGCTCGCCCTCCATGGCGCGGCGGTAGGCCTCGTCGTGGTCGAGCTGCGGGTTGACGAACGTGGTGCTGCGCGCGATCCCCAGCGCGCTGGGGGCACAGTCCAGGCCCAGGTGCAGCGTGTACATGGACAGGGAGGGCTCCATGCGCTCGAGCCTGAAGCGGAACAGGCGGGAGACCTCGGGGCCGGGGATCAGCTCGAGGAAGACCTGGTAGGGATCGATGGCGGCCACCACCAGAGCGCTATCGATGTGGCTGCCGTCCTCGAGCACCACGCCGGCCACCCCGGCCTTGTCCAGCACGACGCGGGCCACCGGGGCCTCGAGCTGGACCTCACCCCCCAGCTCCAGCAGGCGCTCCACCAGGGCCCGGACCAGCGCTGTGCCGCCGCCCACGATGGTGTGGACGCCTTCGATCCAGCCGCTGGCGAAGACCGCCGAGGCGAAGGCGGCTGCCACCTGGCTGGGAGGCAGGCCCGTGTTCATCCAGGTCTGGCCCAGCAGTGCGTGCAGGCGCGGGTCCACCACGAACTCGGACAGGAGGTTTTGGAAGCTGCGTCCTCGCCAGGGCTCGAGCTGGCTCCGCCAGGCCTCGGGATCGCGTCCGGGGAAGACGGTGCTCTCCACCACGGCCGTGCTCAGCCGCTCGACGGTCTCGAAGAGGGAGAGGATCCCGCTGCGCTCCCGGGGGAAGTTCGCGCAGAGGGTGTCCAGCAGGCCCTCGCGGTCGTTGGGCAGCTGCAGCCGAAGCTCGGGAAACTCGGCGGTCAGGAAGACCTCCGGCCGCTGCAGCTTGAGCCTGCTCAGCACCCCCAGGCTGTCCAGCACTCCGTCCGTAGCGCCGCCGGGCTGCAGGGCTCCGATGTACTGGGGGCTGAGGTGGAAGTGGTGGCCGCGCTTGCGGAAGGTGCGCATGCAGCCGCCGGGTAGGGTGGCGGCTTCGAGGACCTTTACCGTCATGCCCTGGCGCGCCAGCTCGACTGCGCAGGACAGGCCGCCCAAGCCCGCGCCGATCACCAGGACGTCGGGGTTCACGTCACTTGGCCGTGCACATGCTCATGGTGGTCGAGCAGGAAACGACGAGTGAGTCGCCCGCCTTGGCCTCGAAGCTGCCCGCGTCCTGGGGCTGCATCGGATCGAAGAAGGCCTTGATGGTGTAGCTGCCCGGAGGCACTTCCCCGGGGGGGAAGCGGCCAGCGGTTCCAACGAGCCAGACGCGTACCCCCCCCTCGACGCCCACCGTGGCGGTCGTGGGGCTCGCCTGTGCCGAGCCTTGCGAATCCTCCTGACTCGTGTGTGGGGGCGTGGGTTCGGGTTCCGTAGGTTGGGGTTCGGGCTCGGCTGGCGCGGTGGGCTCGGGCTCGGCTGGAGCGGGTTGCTCCTTGGGCGTGGTGCTGACGGGCTGGGGAAGGGGCGTGGGTGTCACCGGACCGGCGGAACCGGGATCGGGCACAGAGGGAGCTTCGGGGTCGGCCTCGGCGACACCGTCGGACTCGGCGGGCGCGGTACCGTCGGGCTTGTCCCGGGCGATGTCGGGCTCTGGTTCGGCGGGCGCGGTGTTCTCTGGTTGGGGGGGGGGCTCGACGGGTGGGTCGCCACTCAACCAGAGGCCCACTCCCACCGCCGCGGCCAACGCCACAGCGGCCAGGCCGCCGACCAGCGGCAGCTTGGAGCGGGAGGGTGGGGCCGGCTCTTCGTCCATCGACGGAGGTGCCGCGGGAGCGGCGGGCACGACCACCTGGGAGGGCAGGGGCTCCTCGTCGGTGGGCGGCGGCGCGTAGAAGGTCTCCCCGCCGACGGGGGCTGCCGTGGGTGCGGGCACATCGGCGAGGGCTTCCTCCACCGCTTCGGGGGGGGCGTAGTAGGTCCCATCGTTGTTGATGTCGTCGATGTCGTCGATGTCGTCGGTGGTGATGGTGCCCAGGGCGACCCCGCTGTGGTGGGGGCTGGAGGGCTCGAGGGAGCTGGGCACAGCGGTCATGGAGTTGGACTGCTCGGCCTGCTCGCTCCAGCGGGAGCCCAGCATGGAGTCCCAGCTCTTGCCCTTGTTGTCCCCTGCGCTCAACGCCTCGGCCCGCCAGTCCACCATGCGACCTTCCCAGACCTCGTAGAGCACACGACAGTCCGGGATGCGCTGCTCCCGCTGGACCTCGAGGGCGCCGAGG
>CAZHIK010001303.1:2351-2592 GCA_964532635.1 uncultured Enterobacterales bacterium | reverse complement strand
CTCCTGCTCCTGCTCCTGCTCCTGCGCCTGCTCCTGCTCCTGCACCTTCACCTCCACCTCCACCTCCACCTCCACCGTCACCTGCGCCTACTGCACCGGGAGTGCCGACGAGCCCGCAGACGACGGGAGAACTGGCTGGTGGAGTCATTGGGCCGATCCCCGCTGGCGACGGTGGGGTTCTCCCGGGGCTGCCGAGTGTTCCAGACCCGCTTGTTGTCACGGTGCCCGGACCCTTGGACCC
>CAZHIK010001303.1:0-2341 GCA_964532635.1 uncultured Enterobacterales bacterium | reverse complement strand
GGAGAGTCGTCCGCTACTGCAAGACCGGGTTTGGCAGCGACGGACAGACCTGGCCGGGAACGCAATCGTTACGCTCAACGCAAACCTGCCCACCGTGAAGTGTGTAGCCCACGCCCTTCGCGACGACGAGGACGGCCAAGCAGCACTCGCTGCTCTCCTCGCTGCCATCGACGCCGCCCTGGATGGGGTTGAGGCGGATGCGGCTGATGTTCAAGGCCGGATCCGATTGGCATTGGATGGCGAGGACCACATCGATGACTGACCTCTCGCTTGCACAGGCGATTGACATCGCGAGGACTATGCGGCGTCACGGGCTGGAGATCGAGGATGTTTTACGGAATCCTGTGTTTCCGGTGGAGTTCCACGACGAGGTCCGAGATGCGCTGAGCCCTCGGATCATCATCGACGCTGAACGGCGGGCGGCCGAAACTGCAGGGAGGTGGGTGGACAGGCTCCAGCCGGAGGAGTGGTACTACTGGCCCCGCCTGGAGTCATACCTAAGGGTGGACAAAGGCTGGGATGGCGGTGTTGTCGACTCGATTGGCGAGTGGTCGCTGCACATCCTCCGGCGGATGGCCGATCCAACAAGGGAGTCGTTCAGGTGTCGCGGTCTGGTTGTCGGGCATGTCCAGAGCGGCAAGACCGCGAACTATACCGCGGTCGCCGCAAGGGCCGCGGACGCCGGGTACAAGCTGGTCATTGTCCTTTCTGGAATCCACAACTCGCTGAGAGCACAGACCCAGTTCCGCCTTGACCAAGAGCTGACCGGCAATGTGGAGGAAGGGGTCAGATCGGTCGGTCGTGGCGAGCACGGCCGCCAGTGGAAGGCCCTGACCGACCTGGACGATGACTTCCGCGACACTCTACGGCCTGGCTTTCTACAGGGTGACCAGCCCATCCTCGCGGTGGTCAAGAAGAATTGTTCCGTCCTCGAACGCCTGATCCGGCAGCTCGATGAAGCTGGTCGGGAGGCTCGTCTTGCAACGCCCACGCTGATCATCGATGATGAGGCCGACCAAGCTTCGGTCAACACGAGAGGGAATAGGACTGACGATGAACCGGCCTTGGCCGCCGCCGACGAGGACAGCGATCCCGATCTCACCGAGGGAGACGTGGCGGAGGATCCCGAGACTGCACCCTCCCGGACGAACGCTCTTATCCGTGAGCTGATCGGACTGCTGCCGCGTTGTACCTACATCGGGTACACAGCCACCCCGTTCGCCAATGTTCTGATTGACCCTGATGCGTTCGACCGTGAGTATGGCGAAGGGCTGTTCCCCAGGGACTTCATTCTTCAGCTTCCGCGGCCAGACGGCTACACGGGGACCGATGAACTCTTTGGGCTGCCGATGGGCGACGGCCGGAACGTGCTCCGCTTCATCCCGGATGACGAGGCGAGGGCGCTTCGGCCCCGGCGTGCGGAGTTGGATGCGTTCGATCCGGACATCGAACCATCCCTACGGCTGGCCTTCATCAGCTTCGTCCTGGCCGGCGCTGTAAGGCTGTGGCGGGGGCAGGACTCGTCGCCGAATACGATGCTAGTCCACACCTCCCACTACACGGACGCCCAGGCTCCGCTTCGGGCTGCCCTCGATGACCTCGTGGCCGCCTTCAGGGGTGCAGACGGCCAGATGCGTCGTGACCTCCTCGCCCACTGGAACAGCGACATCTTCCCAAATCTCGATGAACCACCCGGAGAAACCGGTCCGTCTTTCGAGGACATCGAGGAACATGTGAGCCAAGTTGCTGAGAGGCTCGAGGTTCTGGAGTTGAACAGCGTGGCTGGGCACGATCTCAACTACGGAAGCGGTGAGCCCATCCAGGTGATTGCAGTGGGAGGGAACCGCCTGTCGCGGGGCCTGACCTTGGAGGGGCTGACAGTCAGCTACTTCATCCGAACGAGCGGGATGTGCGACACGCTTCTACAGATGGGCCGCTGGTTCGGATATCGTACAGGATACGAGGATTTGATTCGGATCTGCACGACTATGGATTTGGCGAGTTGGTTTGCCGAACTGGCTCTGATCGAGACTGATCTGAGGGACGAGATCGACAGGATGAATGAGGCGGGGTTGACTCCAGAGGAAGTGGGGGTCCGCATCCGCACGCACAGCTCGATGCTACTCACCTCACGGTTGAAGATGAGGAACGGGACGCAGATCCCCATCGGGTATTCCGCGTCCCACCCCCAGACTATCGTGTTCCCGCTGGACGATGTGGCTGCCATGAACGAGAACTTCGCCTTGGCCGGCGATTTGATAGCGAAGGGGCACATCGAGGATGCGGTGGGAGGGGGCGTCCTGGTTCGCGGCATCAGCCCTGATGATATTCTCGTGTTCCT
>CAZHIK010001302.1:0-2595 GCA_964532635.1 uncultured Enterobacterales bacterium | reverse complement strand
GTGGGCCTGGACGGCATCGTGCCCGACGAAGAGCTGCTCAGCGGCAGCCTCGAGGTCCGTGCCGGCCAACCCGTGGGTGGCGGCTTCGTGCGCAACCACGCCACTGTGCTCGAGGCCCGGGTGCTCGATGAGCACGGTGAGCCCTGGACCGGCGCCATCCCCGTCGCCGATGGCGACATCGGCTTCGACGAGCTGCCCGATCTGCAGCTCGAGGGCCAGATGGCGCTCAACGGCTCACCGCTGACGGCCCAGGCCTTCCGCAAGGGCCTGTCTCCGATCCTGGGCGGGTGGGGCCACCTGATCGTCACCATCGGGGTGCTGCTGTTCGGAATCTCCACCGCCATCTCATGGAGCTACTACGGCGACCGCGCCGTGGTGTACCTGTTCGGCACCCGCTGGGTCTTCCCGTACAAGATCATCTTCTGCCTGATGCACTTCCTGGGCGCGGTGGTGGCGCTGGAGGTGGTCTGGAACTTCGGCGACGCGGCCCTGGGCTTGATGGCGATCCCGAACCTCATCGCCCTGATCCTGCTGTGGAAGCAGACCCGGAACATGACGGTCGAGTACTTCGAGCGGATGAAGGCCCAGAAGAAGTGATGGCCGTGCGATTTGTCGTTCCGTTCCTGATCCTGGCCGGCTGCTCCACACCGCTGCCGCAGCCCACCCTGCCCACGGTGGCGCCCGGCCACCTGGACGCAGTGCCCCTGACCGACAACCTGGTGGTGATCACGCCCGCCGAGCTGGTGGTGGAGTGGCCCGGGATCACCGACGAAGGCAAGGGCGGCCGGGTGCACATTCCCCTGGTGGACGGCGCACTGGACAGCGAGGCCCAGCAGGCCCTCCGCAGCCTGTGCGCCGGCGCGGCCCCCACCAGCCCCGAGGTGATCCTGCGCGCCGACGCCTCGCTGCCAGCCAGCACCCTGCTGTTCGTGAAGGACCAGCTGAACCGGGCCAGCTTCCGCAGCGCGCACCTGCAGGTCGGCACCTCACAGGGCGACGCCACCCTGTCCATGGACCTGGCCGGAGGCGGCAACCTGGGCGTCTACCTGAGCCCAGCGGGCATCACTCCGGCCGCCCACCGCACCGGGGTGCCGGCCTTCCCCCTACCGGCGGCCGAGGACGTCCAGGGCCGCAGCGAGGCCCTGGTGGCCCACTACGGCGACAACCCGCGCCACACCCTGGTGGTGATGCTCCAGCCGGCCGAGCAGGACGTGCAGCGCCTGGCGTCGGCCATGGCCGGCTTCGACGCACCGCGGATGGCGGTGGAGGACGACGCCAAGGGCAACCGCCGCACCCTGCAGAACATCGAGGACCCCCGCAAGCTGCGCGTGGGCCTGGCCCGCATGGAGATCGGCGGCGCCGACATTGCCGACCCCGCCGCCCACGACCACCTGCTGCAGGTCCAGCTGAACCTGGTCCAGCCGGGGCTGGTGGGCTTCATGGACTGCTACCTGGCGGGCCTGGAGACCCAACCGGAGCTCCAGGGTGAGCTGGCGGTGAGGTTGAACCTGGGCGATGACGCCACCGCGACGGCGGTGGCCAGCGGTCTGGGAGACGAGGCCCTGTGGAGCTGCGCCAGCGAGGCGGCGCTGGGGGTGGTGCGCGGCAAGGGGGAGGCGGCTGTGGAGGTGACGGCCTACGTCGCGATGGAGATGGTGGGGGGCGAATAGGGGTGGCCCTGCGCTACCCCGGCCCCTCCACCCGAAGCCCCCGCGCCAGGGCCAGCACCAGTGAGCGAAGCTGCACGGTGAGCTGCCGTGGTCCCTGACGCTGCAGGCGCCGGACCATGAGCAAGGCCGCGGCCACGGCCGAGGCCACCAGGACGAACATCAGCAGCATCACAGCCAGGCCTTCGGTCATCCGCGCCCTCCATCAGCCGCCCTTGCGGCGGTCACTCAGCTCCGCCTGGTGACGCTGGATGACGCTCCGGGCCTGCTGCTCTTCCTCGCGCTCGCGGGCGGTGGGCAGCTGTGCCTGGATCTGCTCGAAGACCCCGATGACTACCGCGGGTGCATCAGCGAAGGGTCCCCAGCGGTGGGTTCCCGTGCTGGTCCGGATCACGATGCAGCCGTTGACCAGGGCGCAGTCCACCAATTCGCCACGGGCCAGGCGGGTGGCGCCCAGGCGCAGCCCTCGCCCGTCGATGGACACGGGCAGCTTCGAGCGGACGCGGAAGGCCACGGCGGCCGCGAAGACCAACACCCCGATCAAGATCCAGGCGATACCGCGGGCGGGCTCGGGGCCGGGGGGCGGTCGACGCGATCGACGAGTCCCTGTGCGCCAACTGGCGCGGACGAGCCCTACTCGCTATCTGCCGGGAGTTCCTCGCTTGAGCGCAAAGGAACTCCGCCTCCAGCCGATCAGCTCCACCGACGCACGACGTGTGACCGCCGCCCTCCACTACAGCGGGAAGTCGTGCCAGAACTCCCAACTCCATCTCGGCGTGTTCTACCGTGGCCGATGCGGTGGCGTCCTCTCGTTCGGTCCGTCGATCGACAAGAGGCGCATGGCCGGGCTCGTGACGGGATCGAAGCTCAACGAGTTCATCGAGCTCAACCGTATGTGCCTCGCCGACTGGTTGCCCCGCAACGGGGA
>CAZHIK010001301.1:0-2603 GCA_964532635.1 uncultured Enterobacterales bacterium | reverse complement strand
GGGTCAAGGGGCTGCAAGGGAGCGCCGACACCCTCGAGGCCCTGCGCGACGCCCATCCCTCCCAGGTGCTCAGCCGCCTCGACCGGCTCGAGCGCCAGCTGGAGCGGGTGGAGCGCGCCGCCACGCTGCTGGGCGACTCCAGCCTCGCGCACTTCACGCACTACCGGGTCCGCGACGTCGAGCACCTGAGCGAGGCGGTGCGTCAGGCCCACAGCGGTGGCCGTACGGAGCAGGGCCGGGTCTACCAGGACCGCCTGGTGCGGGAGCTGCGCGCCTTCGCCGAGCAGTTCGATCAGCTGAAGCAGCGGCAGCGGGAGATGGATGACGAGATCGCTCGCCGCATCGAGGAACTGCAGGAAGAGCTGGTGGCGATGCACGGCCAGCAGAACGATCTGCTGGTCAAGCTGCTCGAGGCCGTGCAGCAGGCCGGTGATCCCAGCCAGGCCCTGGCGGGGCGCTGGGACGAGCTGGCCGCGTCGGCCACCGAGCTGTCCCAGAGCTTGGGGAGCCTGGGCGAGACCATGGCGGGCCACGAGGGCCGGCCACGCTCCGAGCAGCACCTCACCCTGCAAGCGTCAGCCGACGCCCAGCGCCTGGCCGAGGCCCTCCAGGCCAGGGATCTGGGCCGAGCGCTCGAGGGGGCGGCCGAGACCGAGTGGGCGCTGCAGCGGCTGAGCGAGAACATCGAGCGTCACGCCGCCCACGCCGAGTTGCTCGATCGCGAGCTGCCCGGCCAGGCCGACGTGAAGCGCTCTCTGCACCAGTCCGTGGGTCAGGCCTCGCAGCTGCGCAGCTCCCTCGAGGCCCTGCTTCGGCAGCTGGCATCGGAGCCGGGTCAGCTGCGAGGCTCGACCGGCGCGCTCACCGCTCGCCAGGACGCACTTCAGCAGCGAGCCGAGGCGGCCGAGCGTGAGGCTCGCGATCTCCTACCCCTGCTGCCGATGGAGGCCCCGGGCCTGGTGGAGGGTGTGTCCCGGGCCAACCACGAGATGGACCAGGCGGAGCAGGCCCTGCCCATGGGCTACGCCCAGGAAGCGGAGGGCGCCCAGCGCGCGGCCATCCAGGGCCTCGAAGAAGCCATCGAGGCCTTGCAGCAGGCGATGCAGAACGCCAAGGACATGGCCCAGATGAGCGAGAGCGGCGGTGGCCGTGGCCAGTCTGGCGATCAGGCCTCCACGGGCAAGTCCGGCGACAGGAAGCAGCAGCGGGCCCGCATGGAGATCCCCACCCCCGAGGAGTTCCGGACCCCCGAGGCCTACCGCAAGGCCCTGCTCGAGGGCATGCAGGCCGAGGTCCCGGGCGAGTACGAGGCACTCAAGAGGCGCTACTATGAAGATCTGGTCCGCCAGTAGGCTGGCAGCCCTCGCGCTGCTGCTCTGTGTTCTGCGCGCGCTCCCGGCGCGCGCGCAGGAAGCGGACTTCTCGGGTGTGCAGGCCTGCCTCGACGCTGTGGACCTGGCCTGCGCCCGCCAGGCGCTGGACGCGCTGCATGGCCAGGACGCCGATCGCGACATCCTCGCGGCCTACGAGGCCGAGCTGGCCTTCCACCACGGCGACTACGACCAGGCCATCGCTTTCTTCGAAGAGATCGAGGGGCTGGATGAGTTGGGCAGGGAGGGCGTGGAGAAGCGCCTCGAGCACCTCCGCGCCACCCGTGACGCCACCGCTGGCATGGTGGAGCTGCGGCGGGGCAACGTGGTCCTGCGTCACGCGCCTGGTATGGACGCCATCCTGGTCGAGGAGGCCTTCGAGACCCTCGGGCGAGCACAGGAAGCCATGCGCCAACAGCTCGGGGCCCTCCCTCCGCAGCCGGTCCTGGTGGAGATCTTCCCCACGAGTAAGCGCTTCGTGGACGCCTCGGGCCTGGGGCAAGAAGCCGTGTCCACCACCGGGGTGGTGGCCATCTCCAAGTGGGCGCGCCTGTTGATGACCAGCCCCCGCGCGGTGGCCCGGGGCTACACCTGGAAGGACACTCTCGTGCACGAGTACGTGCACCAGGTGGTCTCCCACCTCAGCCACGATCGCACCCCGGTCTGGCTCCAGGAAGGTCTGGCCCGCTACCTCGAGGCCTGCTGGCGCGGACAGCTGGACCCCACCCTCGAGCCCTACTCCCAGGCCGCCCTGGCCAAGGCTTTGGCGGCGGATGACCTGGTGACCTTCGAGGAGATGCACCCCAGCTTCGCCTTCCTGCCCAGCGCCGAGCGAGGTGCGGTGGCCTACGCCCAGGTCCAGATCCTGGTGGCTACAGCCGCCACCCACGGCGGGGAGGGCACCCTGGTGCGCTGTCTCGAGTCCATCGACGGTGGCGCCGAGGCCGACCTGGCCCTGGCCGAGGCGGCGGGCTTCGAGCGCTTCGACGATCTGATGGAGCAGGCGGTGGCGGCCATGCGGCAGCTCGATCTGGTGGAGCGCAAGCTGGCGGCGCTGCCCGTCGCCCTGGACGGCGGGGGCGGTGACTTCGCAGAGGACCCCCTGCTGGCCGAGCACGTGGAGCTTGCGGACCACGCCCGCCTTGGGGATCTGCTGCGCCAGGCCGAACGGCCCCGGGCGGCCCTGGTGGAGTACGGAAAGGCGATGCCTCCCGACGAGCCCCCCAGCCCCCT
>CAZHIK010001300.1:0-2605 GCA_964532635.1 uncultured Enterobacterales bacterium | reverse complement strand
GAAGCCGTCGGGCCCGGTGACCAGGGTGACCTCGGCGGGCTCGACCTCGAGGGCGGTGAGCAGGTTGGGGTCCGGAAGCTCGGACTCGCCGGGGTCGGTGTTGCAGGCCGCCAGGAGCAGGAGGAGGGCGCGCATGCGGTGCTCCGAGGTGCTATTGTTCGAGACGCATCGATTCATAGCCCTGGAAAGGAGCGATCGCCATGGAGCGTGCGGCGCATTGCGGCCTGCTGGTTCTGCTGCTCACCGGCTGCCACGACTACGGCTTCCAGGAAGTACGCTACACCCAGACCTTCGTCCAGGACGACATCAACACCAAGGCCGACATGCTCTTCGTGATCGACGACTCCCAGTCGATGGCCGAAGAGCAGGCCCTGCTCTCCGCCAACTTCGAGGCCTTCGTCGAGGTGGTCGAGGGCACCCGCGCCGACTTCAGGGCGGGTGTGATCACCACCGATGTCGAGGCCGACACTGCGGGGATGCTCCGGGGCGAGCTCATCGGCCCCGAGACCGAAGACATGGGCGCGGCCTTCCTGGAGCAGCTCGACGTGGGCTACTACGGCTCCCGCGACGAGCAGGGCTTCGAGGCGGTCTCCCTGGCGCTCGACGGCCGCAACCTCGACTTCATCCGCCCCGGTGCGCGCCTCAACCTGGTGTTCGTCTCCGACGAAGACGACCACTCCCCTGGCGGCCTCGACGACTACATCGCCGCCTGGCGCACGGCCTCGGGCAGCGGCGAGCTGGTCGCCCACGCCCTGGTGGGCAACATGCCCGCCGGCTGTGCCTCGGGGGTCACCGCGGCCGATCCCGGCGAGCGCTACCTCGAGGTCGCCATCATGACCGATGGCTATCGCGACTCCATCTGCTCCGACGACTACGTCGAGATCCTGCAGAAGATCGGGCTCGATCTGTCCAACCTGGAAGACACCTTCTTCCTCGAGGCCCTGCCCCAGCCCGGTAGCCTCGAGGTCTTCGTCGAGGACGCGGCCATCCCCGAGCGCGAGCTCAACGGCTGGACCTACGACGGCGCCCGCAACGCGATCGTCTTCGACGGCTGGGCCGTGCCCCGCCCGGCCATGGCCGTCACCGTGTTCTACGAGATCCTCAGCGCCAACAACCTCTCCGACGACACGGGCGAGGGTGGCGACACGGGCTGAACCGTCGGTTCACCCCTCGTAGGCCCCCACGTCCTCGGTGGTCTCGCGCAGGGCGCGGCGCTGGTGCTTGATGTACTGGTACTCGACGGGGTGGTCGCCAGCCTCCTCGTCCAGCTCTCCCCCGAGACCCTGGCAAGGAGAGTCCAGCGTGATGTGGAGGTCGCGCTGCTCGAGGTCCGCGAAGCCCGGATCCGTGCCCGTGGTCGTGCGCTCTTCCTCGGTCGAGCCACCGGAGCCGTTCCCAACGGGCTTGTAGCCCTCGGAGACCCAGTTGTCGGCCATGGTCACCGCGCCGTCACCGATGAGCACGGTGAGCCCCCCTTCCGCGCTGGAGGAGTACAGCAGGTTGTTGCGCAGCACGGCGCGCTGATCGCTCTCGGGCAGCATGAGCAGGTAGGTCTGGTCCTCGCGCTCGTTGACTACGGTGTTGTCGTAGAAGTGGAGCGTGCCCTGGCGCGAGTCGGCGCTGTCGCTCCGGCCGCCGTAGGCGATCACGCGCCCCGTGACGTCATCGGACGGGGCGAAGATGACGTTGCCGTAGACCAGGGCCTGCTGGTAGTCGGGGTGCTGGATGATGGTGTCTTCGTCGCTGCTCAGCAGCTTCATCGGCACCTCCTGGCCCTCGAACCAGTTGTGGCGCACCACCAACCCGGCCGAGCGATCCAGCAGGCTGGACCCGGCGGTGCCTTCGATGGCGTTGCCGAAGCGGCAGTACTCATAGGTGATGTCGATGGCCTCGGAGCTGGCGCTGGCGCTGGACTCGACCACGGTGCTGCCGTTGTCGTGGAACCACAGCGCGGACGCCACCACGGACTCCGAGCCGGCGCGGGTGAACAGGCCGGAGCTGTTGCCGTACAGCTCGAGCCCCAGCAGGTGGATGTTGTGGGCGCCCGCGATGCGCAGCCCGGAGACGTTGTTGTGGTAGCTGCGCTCCTCGCCGTTGTGATCGGTGAAGCTGTGGTCGGGGGTGGCGCCGGTGATGGCCAGGTCCTGCAGCCAGATCCAGGCCGCGATGCTGCCGTCGCTGTTCCCTCCGACCTGCAGCAACCAGGTGTCCTGCTCGGCGAGCGTCTGGTTGGAGGGGCTCACGGCGCCGTCACCGCTGATGATCGGCAGGTTGCCGTGTTCGTCGGGGACGCCCATGACCACCACCGGGTGGTTCTCGTAGGCGTCGGTGGTGATGGCCCACTTGCAGCGGTAGGGCTCGTCCTGGTGGTGGATGCGGACCAAGGTGCCGCCCTGCACGCTCGTCCAGTCGATGTCGCAGGGCGAGGCGTACTCCTGGTCTGGGCCCACCTCGTGGATGGTGTAGAAGTCGTCGGGATCCCAGTCCTCCTGGATCGGGACCTCCTGCTCAACGGGGGCCTGTGGGCCCGTGTCTTCGGGGGGGCCGGTTTCCTCGACGGGCTCGGTGTCTTCGCCCGGCTCGACCGGATTGCCGATGCCGCCGA
>CAZHIK010001299.1:0-2608 GCA_964532635.1 uncultured Enterobacterales bacterium | reverse complement strand
GGCGGAGGATCTGGCGCAGCTCGCGCTGGTCAAGGCCCTCGATGCCCGCCAGCGCTTCGACCCGGATCGCGCCTTTCGGCCATGGTTGTTCCAGATCACGCTGAACGTCTGTCGGGATCGCCTGCGCAGCGTCTGGTGGTCGCGGGTGCTGCCCTTCGTAGAGGCGCCCCGCGAGACCGAGCCCTCGCCCGAGCTGCTCACCGAGGCCGCCCAGCGGGACGCCCAGGTCAGGCATGCCCTGGCCACCCTGCCTCGCAAGTACCGCGAGGCCATCGCACTCTTTCACCTGGAGGACATGACCTACGCCGAGATGTCCGAGATCACGGGCGCCAGCGTCCCTGCGTTGAAGCAGCGGGTGCGCCGTGGGCTGCAGATGTTGCGAGCAGCGGTCGAGCGGATGTATCCGGAGCTGTCGGAGAGCCGTAGACAGGTTGAACCCGGAGAGCTGCGTTGAGTCTCCCTTGCGCCATCGCCTTCTGGCTTGCCCTGTTGTTCGGTGGCCCCGCATCGGCCTCCGAGACGCTCCCTTCGGAGCTGGCCGGGATCGTGGCCCAGGCCGCCGACCAGGGCCTTCCCGATGGGGCGCTGCAGGCCAAGGCGCGAGAGGGGCTGGCGAAGGGTGTTCCCGTCGCGCGAATCGCCGCCGTGCTCCGCGGCATGGTCGATGGCTTGGCGGGGGTGGACATCACCCTGGCCCAGTTGGACGTTGGCCCCGACCGTGCGGAGCTGCTGGTGGCGGGCCTCGCCGCCCACAACGCGGGCATGAGCGATGCCGGCCTGCGCGCTCTCGCCCAGCAGCCACAGGGGCTGCGCGCCCGGGCCACCCAGGCTGCCGCTGACCTGCTGCGGATCGGCTTCTCGGAACCCGACGCCGTCTCACTCGTCTCGCTCGCCGTGCGCGCCGAGGATCCCCTCGACGAACTCAGCGGGCTCGCCACTGCAGCCAGTGTGCTGGTCTCCAGCGGGCTGTCGCCCAGCGTCGCCGCGTCGCGCCTCTCCAGCGACGCGGGCACCAGCAAGCACCCCCTGGCCAACGTTCCACCCCAGAGCCGCTCGGATCTGCCCGAGCCGGCCCAGGACGCGCCCGGTCACGGGCCCAAGGGCCCCAAGTGAGCGGCCCCGAGCGCCACCTGCTGGCCCACAGGGCGCCCGAGGGTCTGCTCGAGGCGGCCCATCGCCGCGCGGCTCAGCGGCCGCGGGGCTGGCGGCCGCGAACCGTGGTGCTGGCCATGGCGGCTACGCTGCTGGTCGGGCTGGCTGGCGGTGCCTGGCTCGCTCGCTCGAGCGCTCCGCTGCCGGCCGAAGTAGCCTCGCAGGGCCCGGTGCTGGCTGCCGCGCAGGCCTTGGCCGAGCGCGAGGAAGCGCAGCCGGTGCGGCTGGTGTGCTATGCCCCGCAGGCCGAGCAGGTCAGCGTTGCGGGCAGCTTCAACGCCTGGGATGTCCAGGGCGCTCCCATGCGCCAGGTTGGTGACGGCCTCTTCGCGGCGGAGCTTCTGCTGCCTGTGGGCCGGTACGAGTACATGTTCGTGGTCGATGGCGATCGCTGGGTTCCCGACCCATCGGCGCCTCTGGCCGCAGACGACGGCTTCGGACAGCGGAACTCGGTCATCGAGATCTGAGCTTGGTGGCTCTCACCCTGCTGCTGCCGGCCGGTGTGGTCGTGGCGGAGCCGATGGCTCCCAGGCCGGTGCTGCCGACCGTCTCACAGCTCCGCGTCGAGGCCAGCGCCCTGGGCGGCCTGGACACCTGGCCGGAGGAGCAGCCCGGAGCGGGGGAGCTGCGACTGGGGGCGGGGTTCGCGCGATCCCTGGGCGCTGGCTCCCTGTCCCTGCGCTACGGCGGGGTGCTGCAAGCCTGGCAGGAGGGCTACGCCCTGGACGGGCACGTGGTGGAGCTGGCGGCTGACCGTGGCGGTGAGCTCGGCCTGGGCGGCGCGGCGATCTTGCGGGGTAGCGCCCTGTGGGGTTGGAGCGAGAGCGTGCTGGGGGCGACCGTGCGGATGTCGAACGCCAGCCTGTGGAGCCGGGCCTCCCTTGGGCCCGCGCTGCGGGCTGGCGAAGACGAGAGCGCGCTCGGTGCCGCCCTGGGCGCTCAGGGGCGCCTGCGCCTCTCCCCCCGGCTGTCGGCGCTGGCGGTGATCGAGGGTCGAGCCTGGGCGGATGAGGACTTCCCTGCCGGCTACCTCGAGGCCGATCTGGGAGGAGCCTGGGAGCAGACGCGCATGGCGGTCGCGGGAGGGGTCGGCGTGAGCGCGGCGACGGGGGGAGCGGACGACGCCTGGATCGCGGGCCTGCCCCCCTCCGGGTTGGTCACCTTCCGCGGTTGGCTGGGGCCAGAGCTGCGCCTCGGCGAGAGCTGGTCGGTGCTCGGGGAGGTCAGCGCCGAGTGGGCTGGCGAGGACTACGCCCGGGCCCGGGTGATGCTCGGTGTGCGGGCCCGGCTCGGTCGAGTGAAGCGGAGTGGGCTGGCGCCGGTGAGCGCGGGTGAGGTCACCCTGGCCTTCGCCGCACCGGGGGTCGAGCGTGTCGAGGTGGCAGGGAGCTTCACGGACTGGGAGCCGCTGCCGATGCAGCGGGGCTGGGGGGAGAGCTGGCTGCTCCGGCTGGAC
>CAZHIK010001298.1:266-2610 GCA_964532635.1 uncultured Enterobacterales bacterium | reverse complement strand
GGACGAAACAAATCCTTCCCAATACGACATGGTCATCATAGCAGCGCCAGGGCCTGCAGGCCAGTGAGCCCGGCTTCGAGCACCGGGCGCTGGGGATGGGATGGCTCAGCGCCGGCCCGTCGCTGCCAGAGCAGCCAGCCCAGCCTTGCCGCCAGGGCCGCGGTGCCCGCCAGGACGCAGCCCCCCAGCAGGCGCAGGCTGGAGGTGGTAGCGGCCAGGCCCGCCAGCAGGCGCTCGCCGTGGGTCTCGGGCAGCTGCCCGAGCATCAGCTCCAAGAAGGCTCCGAAGCCGGCCCCCAGGGAACTCGATTCTCCGAAGCGGGCGCGGTACTCCTCGAGCTCCCCCAGCCACCGACCGAGGTCGAAGACCAGCACCACCGCGAGCACGGCGCCACCCAGCAGCAGCGCTGCGGCTCCCGCCCCCACGGCTTGGGGCCTAGGCAGGCGAGCCAGGTGCACACAGGCCAGCACCACCACCAAGGGCGCCATCATCCACAGGCCCAGGTGGTGTCCCACGGCCAGGGCCGTGCCCAGCACCAGCAGGGGTACGCCCCAGGGCTTGCGACGGGAGGCGGCCGCCAAGCCCAGCATCGCCAGGGCCGTCCAGGTGGCGATGGCGTAGGGCGACTTGATGCCGGTGCAGGTGACCACGTTGTCGTACTGGGCCGCCACCACCCACCCCGCGGCCAGCCCCGCGATGGGACCTCCCACCTGGCGCACGGCCAGGTAGGTGAGGGGTGCCACCAGGGCCCCCAGCAGGGCCCAGGCCCGAAGCAGCCGCATCGGGTCTTGTACCAGCTCGATGAAGCCGGCGAAGAGCACCACCGGCACCGAGCTGTAGAGGAACTGAACGTAGCGGTGGGCCCGGCCGGTGGCGAGATCGTTGGCGGACTCCACGAACCAGGTCCAGTCCACGTCGATGCCCAGATCCACCCATGCCAGCCGGGTGTGGGCCGCCAGGCCCAGCAGGCACACGGCGCAGATCAGGTCCACCGCCCAGCGCGCGTGGCGCCAGGCGCGAGCCCGGCCGTCCGGCTGCGCAGTGGTGGTGGGGGAAGCCATGGAAGTCTCGCTGTGAACCGTGCCTTACCGTCGCAGGGCTCCGCCTGTCCAGCAGTCCCATCAGCGTGTTGAAATGCTCCGCGGTGCCGGGTATGGGTCCAGGGTCCGGGCTCGCGCGCCCGGGAAGATCCTCGGGCCGCTGCGGGTATACCCGCGCACCCCCGAACCCAAACAACAAACACCGTGCCATCGACGGCACACCCCCTGGAGGGAAGCATGGAACTCGCGCAAAAGGGCGCTGCCGCCAACGTCGGAACCTTCAAGCAGCTGCTGGTCACCATGAAGTGGACCACCGCCGCCGACTTCGACCTCTGCGCCGTGTACGAGACCAAGGACGGCCGCAAGGGCCTGGTCTACTTTGGCGACATGGGCGACCTGAACGGCTTCCCCTACATGCAGCTCTCCGGCGACGAGGGCGTGGGCGACGCCGGTGGTGACAACGAGGAGCAGATGCGCATCGCGTCGCTGGACGAGATGAAGTACGTCTGGATCATGTGCTGGGACTACGGCAAGGTCCAGCAGGGCTCCCCCGCTCGTTTCTCCGACTCCGACGTCTCCCTGACCGTGATGGACGATCGCGGCACCTCCCACAACGTGGTCCTCGATGCTGGCACCATGGGCAACGTGGCCCTGATCGCCACCATCGACAGCTCGAGCCCGGTGGGCGCCCAGCTGGTCAACACCTCCAAGGCCGGTACCCTCAAGGGCCTCACCAACCTCAACCAGCTCGTCGCGATCATCGAGCAGTAAGCTCGGTCGCCGAACGCCTCTCCCGTCGGCCGCTGGGCGGTCCTGCCCGCGGCCGACGTCTTTCGTCAGTCACGTGCTGCAGCACGCTCCTTCCTCAACAATGGCCGACCCGCCGGCCGCGCCGGCCGCGACCAGGCCTGACTCAGCGGCCTCGGTCCGAGTCGTTCGTCACCCTCGCAGGTACCTCAATGTCCCATCACCTCACCGCCCCCCTGTCACAGCTCAAGGCCGAGATCCTCGAAGACGGCATCATCGATGCCGACGAGGTCGGCTGGCTCCGCGAGCGCCTCTACGACGACGGCATCATCGACCAGGAGGAAGCCGACTTCCTCTTCGAGCTCAACGACGCTGTCAGCGGCAAGGGCAACCACGCCAGCTGGGGCGAGCTGTTCGCCCAGGCCATCGCCGACTTCGTCCTGAACGATGCCGTCTCCCCCGGTGTGGTCGATGAGGACGAAGCCGCCTACCTGCACGACAAGCTGTGGGCCGACGGCAAGATCACCCGCGTGGTCGGGATCCTGGCCGAGGCCCAC
>CAZHIK010001298.1:0-256 GCA_964532635.1 uncultured Enterobacterales bacterium | reverse complement strand
GTGGGCCGACGGCAAGATCGACGACGTCGAGCGGCTGCTCATCGCCAAGCTGAAGGCCGAGGCCAAGGGCGCCATCCCCGCCAAGCTCCAGGCGCTGTTCGACCTGCTCTAGCCTGTCGCTAGGCTCTTTCGAAGCGTCGGCCCGAGGCGGCATTACACCCGCCTCGGGCCGAGTCTTTTTTGGTGAGGCGGGCCGAGGCTGGCGTTACGCACGCGTTACGCTCGGCTACCGCTCTCAACCCCCCCGAGGTCCACC
>CAZHIK010001297.1:0-2610 GCA_964532635.1 uncultured Enterobacterales bacterium | reverse complement strand
CCATTAAATGGCGGACCGCCGTGGGCGATTAACTCAGTGGAAGAGTGCCATCCTCACACGGTGGAAGTCACTGGTTCAAATCCAGTATCGCCCACCATCTACTGAAAACGCGGTCCCCTCCGGGGCCGCGTTTTCTCGTCGCGTTCGTGCCGACGGGCGTGCGGCCCGCGGCACAACGCGCCGGCCCGTAGGGTTCCGTGAGTTTGGCGACCTCGGTATTGGCCAAGCTAAGGTGGCATGCGCCCCCCCCCGGAGCCTCGATGCGCCTCGCAGCCCTCCCCTTCTTGCTGATCTGCGCCTGCAGCGACGACACCGACACCGCCGAGCCCAGCCTCGCTGCGGCGGATGCCACCTGGGAAGAGCTGTCCGAGGACGACCTCTTCTACGACACCAAGGACACCGGCAAGGACGACGCCGACGCCTGCGGCGACGAGGTCATCGAGGGCGAGCCCTGCGAAGGCCACTGGACCGAGACCCTGTGCGTCGACGAGCACGGGACGTGGTGGTGGTGCCAAGACGGCGTCTGGACATCGGACAAGGACACTTGATCCAGTCCGCCCTGCCTACAGCGCTCCGTCCTTGTCGAAGCGGGTGAGGAAGTCCCACACCAGCGCGCTGGCGTCGGCGCCTTGGTAGGTTTGGTCGAACCAGACGTGATCCCCGCCCACGTAGCGGTAGTGGTGGACCGCCGCGCCGCCAGTGCCCCCCTCATAGGCCCAGTGCTGGATGGTCGCGCCCCCGGACCCGTCCTCGCCGGTGGCCGGCTCGGTGTCGGTCCGGTTCCAATCGACCCACAGATCGATGACCTCCTCGGCCGGCAGCATCCCCTCGCCGCCCTCATAGGGCAGCACGGAGTCGGCGGTGCCGTGCAGGGTGATGACCGAGGTGGGGTGGGTGGTCTCGCAGCCTGCGGCCGCGTCGTCGAGCATCACACCGGAGACCGAGCCCACCGCCGCTACCAGGTCGCTGCGGAAACAAGCGAGCCCGAACGCCATCATGCCGCCATTCGAGTAGCCGACGGCGTAGATCCGCCCGTCGCCGAGCGAGTATGACGCCGCGATGGTGTCGATGAGGACCTCGACGAAGCCGAAGTCGTCAGCGGTGCTCTTGTTGTCCTCGGAAGGCAGGCTGCAGTTCCAGTGGGTGGAGCCCTCCATCTCGGTGCCGGTGGGGTAGGCGACGATGACCCCGTCGCGCTCTGCGAGCTCGCGCATGTCGGTCCACTGCAGGTGCGACTCGCCCGTGCCCCCGAAGCCGTGGAAGTTGATCATCAGGGGCGCCCCCTCCCCCACCGCGTAGGTGGTGGGTACGTAGACGATGGCCTCCCGCTCCACGCTGTCGTGCTCGAAGGACAGCCGGAACAGGCCCGGCTCGCCGGTCAGGGGGACGCCTGTGTCATCTGGTCCCCCACAGGCCGTCAGCAGGCCGACGATCCCCAAAGCCGCGAGGCTCGAGACCAGGGGAGGACGCCCCGTGTCGATGGTGGATGCTGCTGTGCGCATGATGGGCTCGACCTCTGACACCGCCTTCCCGTCGAGCTCCCTATCGCGAAGGGCCACGGTCGAAAAGCTGTGGGTCTCCAGCGCAGGAGCACCGAGCGCAGCCGGACTACACTACCCGGACCGGAGCAGGCAGCCCCCGAGCCTGGTGCACAAGATCGACCGCCTCGCGCGCTCCCATGGCGCCACCACCGTGGGCCTGACGCCTACGTCCCGCCTGCCCGAGCTGCGCTCCGCCGATCCCGCCTTCCCGCTCCCAGGGGCACGCTCCCTGGTGTCGCTGATGGTGCACCACGACCCCACCATCGTCGAGGCCTGGCTGGCCAACTGGTTGTTGGCCGGGCCCTACCTGTTCGTCATGCTCGAGTCCAACTCCGCGCCCGCCAGCTCGTCGCGTGTCGTATCGCACGGGCACCCCCTCGAATGGCCGCTGGCTATCTCGCAGAACCGGCTGCCCGTAGTGGTGGTACCCTCACCCCATGATTGCTGGAACGCCCCATTTCTCCCTCATTGCGCTCTTTTGGGGCTGCGCACCGCCCGCCATCGAGGAGCCGCCGGTTCCAGAGACGCCCGCCGACACCGACACCAACGTGGACACCACCAACACGGACACGGACACGGACACGGACACGGACACGGACACGGACACGGACACGGACTCCGTGTTCGACTGCAGCACCGTGCCCGAGCCGCCCTTCGACGCCACGAGGCTGGTGGCTCCCCGGGGCTACAACGATCTGGTCTTCGACGAGGACGGAGCCATGTACGGCTGCACTGGCAACCTGCTCATCAAGGCCACCTCACCCGACGACGCGACCGTCTCCGTACCCGGCGTGGGGCGCCTCTACAAAATGGGCGTGCTGCCCAACGGCGACATCGCGGCCACCACCGACCAACGCCGCATCATCACCATCACGCCCGACGGGGGCTGGTCGGTCCTGGTCGGAGACTTCGACGGCTACGGGCTGGCCGTCGGCTCGGACGGCAAGGTCTACGCAGGCACCAACTACACCAACAACCGGCCCGAGATCATCCGCGTCGACCCCGTCACCGGCGAGATGACCCAGATCCTGGATGCCTCTGGCATGGCGCCCCGGGCGCTCGAGTTCAG
>CAZHIK010001296.1:0-2614 GCA_964532635.1 uncultured Enterobacterales bacterium | reverse complement strand
GTGGCATGATGCCCATGCCCTGCTCCGACGACTACGAGTACTACAACGGCAAGGAGCTGTACAACCAGAAGTCCGGAGACGACGGCGAGATCGTAAAGCTACAGCGCCTCATCGAGGACGTGCTGTGGCAGGACTACCTCGACTCCCAGGGCCACTACTCCACCTCCCTCGAGCGCACCCGGGCCGTGGTGGACCTCCTCCCCTACGTCTCCTACCTGGCGGTCCACGGGCTGATCCAGAACCGCGATCACGTGACCGCCAACTACCACGTGGCGCTGCAGTCCCAGGACTACTGGGAGAACCACTTCCTGCCCGAGGACGCCCGACCCGCCATCGATCCAGACTCCGAGCGCCTGTGGTGGGAGGTCCACCCCTACGACCTGGACACCTCCTTCGGCTGCGTCTACAACTCCGTGGAAAAGAACAACATCTGCGCCGAGCTCGAGACCGAGATCTGGTGGCTCAACGGGATCCTCCCAGACGACGAGCCGGTAGGCTATCCCCACGAACAATGGGGCAACCTGCTGACCCACCTGGTGTTGCAGAACCAGGACTGCCGCCAGGTCTTCAACAACCGCCTGCGGGACTTCGCCGAGAGCGAGTGGTGGAACGATCGCCTCCCCTACCTGGCGGTGGCCCTCGAGCAGCACCTGGCCGACTCCGTCCGACGCGATCCCAACGATCTCAACGTCGAGCGCGATCTCTCCGACTGGGACGCCGCCATCACCGGGTTGCTGCAGTTCATGCCGGCCCGAGCCGAGTACCTGAAGACCTGCGTGGACAGCGAGTGCAAGTGATGCCTGTCCACCACCAGCCCCCGCTGTCCAGGCGCAGCGTCCTGGCCGGGTCCATGGCCTGCCTGCCCGTGCTGGGCGCCGCTTCCCTGGGCTGCGGACGCCGGCCACCACCTCCCGGCCACCCCGCCGGCCGCGCGGAGCGACGCCAGCAGCGCCGGGACGCCCGCCGCGCGGGTCCGGTCGAGTCCGCCCTGAGCGTCGACGAGCAGCCCATCCTCACCGAGACCATCGGGCTGCTGATGCAGTTCGCCGCCGATCGCGGCGACCGCCCCCTCTACCAAGCCCAGCTCTCCCGCGTGCAGCACCACCTGCGCGCCCCCTGTGGGCTGCTGTCCTGGCGAGCCACCCCCGACCTCGCGGTCACCGCGCCCTCCAGCGCTTCCATCGATGACCTCACCGTGGTCAGGGCACTGCTCACGGGATCCGAGCGATGGGACGACGAGCTGTCCGCCGCACTGGCCACCGACATCGGGGCGGCCGTGCTCGAACACGAGGTCGTAGACGGCCTGCTGGTCGAGGCTGCGAGCTGGGACGACAGCGGCATCGTGCCCGCCAAGACCATCCAGACCAGCTACCTGGCCGTGGACGCCATGGCCGCGCTGGCCGAGCGTGATCCCAGCTGGACCCCCGTCTACCACCGCTCCGTGGAGTTCCTGCGGTCCATCGAGACGCCCCTGGGCCTGTACCCCGAGATGATCCCCCTCCCCGCCGCGGGAGCCGAGCAGCTGCCTCCACCCGTTGGCGATCCGGTCCTCAACGCCATCCTGGTGCTGTACTGCGCGGTCAGCCTGGCCGCGGTGGGCCAGGGCGGAGAGGGCACCCTGCGCTTCTTGCACGACCACTGGCAGCAGCACGGTCGTCTCTCAGGACGCTTTCACATGCACAGCGGCACATCCGTCGCGGGCTACGAGAGCGTTGCGGTCTACGGCCTGGCCGCCCGGCTGGCCCGCCACCTGGGCCAGCCCGAGTTCTCCGACGCCATCATCGATCGCATGCTCGCCTACCAGTTCCTGGACACTGTCGTCGCGCGTCCCTCGGGCCCGCTGCCGCACCGGGACACCTCACCCTTCGACAACCTGCAGGCGCTGCTGGCACTCCAGCAAGCCCGCGCGTGGAGGCGCTCATGAGCTCAGCGCGTCCTGAGTGGCTGCTCTGGTTCCCCGCGCTCTGCGCCTGCGCGCTGGCGTTGGCGGCCTGCACCCCCCCCGAGGATGTCGCCACCTCCGACACCTACGTGCCCGACTGCGACAACGAGGAAGAGGAAACGGATCCCGAAGACATCGTCTACGAGTGTCCCAGCGGAGTGTACGAGTGCCCCATGGACATGGCGTGCGTCGGTGAGATCTGCGGCGACACCTGCAGCAGCCCCTACCAGTGCTACCCCCTCGAGGGCTGCCGCACGGCGGACAACACCTGCGGCACCTGCCTACACGACGACGACTGCCGCCCGGGCGAAGGGTGCGTCGAGGGCGTCTGCCTGCAGGCCCCCCTGCCACAGTGGGAGCTGGTGATCACCCCCGACGCCCTGGCCGTGCTCGAGT
Organism: uncultured Enterobacterales bacterium; assembly: GCA_964532635.1. Classification (GTDB taxonomy): domain Bacteria; phylum Myxococcota_A; class UBA796; order UBA796; family JAFGLY01; genus CALDOK01. The sequence continues at coordinate 276 of CAZHIK010001296.1, read as the reverse complement.
CCGACATCGGGGCCGACGACAACTTCGTCGAGTGCACCCTGATCGCCGACGACGTGGTCTACGACCAGGAGGTCAAGGTTCGCTACCGGGGTGGCTCCACCCGAGATCTTCCCAAGCGCTCCTACCGCATCACCTTCCCCGAGGACGCCGACCATCCCGGATTCCAGCGCAAGATCAACCTACGGGCCGAGTACAACGATCCCTCGGCGCTGCGCACCTTCCTGGGAATGGAGACCCTGCGACGCTCCACCACCGCCCCCACCCCCAGGGTCCGCT
>CAZHIK010001295.1:0-2615 GCA_964532635.1 uncultured Enterobacterales bacterium | reverse complement strand
AGATGTAGCTATCTCGCTGACCAGGAGAACTCCGATTCCGACTGGGGCACTACACTCACCGGAGGCGCAACACCCGCAGTGGAGCTTCACGGCACCATCACCAATGCCTCGGCCACCGGCACGGCGATCACCTTCGAGAAGGACACTGGGACCGGCAACATCGTTGATTTCTACAGCGACACCAACCGCAGGGCCTACATCCACAACGATGGTCTGGTGGATCTGTCCGCCGGTGGGCTACGGTTGAAGTCGGTGGCCTCGTTCCCCACTGCGTCCTCGAGTGACGTGCGGAGCATCTACTTCAAGGATGACAGCTCCACGCCGGAGATCGGGATCAGCACAGAAGACGCCGGGCCCACCTACGATGTCGTGAGCGCTGAACTCGGAGCCATCTGACCGACCGAGTCGTTCTCTTCACTCAGCACCAGAGAACAGATAGACGGCCCCGGCATCGATGTATGTAGAGTCCTCCGCAGAGGCGGGCACTGCGATGTCATCCACCGCATCACCATCGATGTCGCCTATGTAGGTGGCCCCCGCTCCCATGTGATTGTCGACGGTGGTAGACGAGAACTCGATTCCCTCGTCGAACACAACTTGGGTGCCGAGGCCGAACTCTCTGACGTAGTAGGTGGGCCAGGTCTTGCTCCAGCTGCTTCCCCAATAGCCTCCGGCCACTTCGGCTACACCGTTTCCGTCGATGTCACCCGCCAGGGACAGCTGCGCACCTAGCATACCCCCGTAGTCGCCGATGAGTTTTTCCGCCGCGTCCACTGTCGAGGTCACGCCGAGTGTGGCGCCGTCGATGAGGTAGATGGCTCCTTCATCCGAGCCCACTCCGGAGTGATTGTAGGAGGGTGCCGCGACAGCGATGTCCGGTACGTCGTCACCGTTGAGATCAGCGCCAGCCGCCAGACCTTGGCCCAGATTCTCATCATCGGAACCGAATATGGCGACGCTCGCACTGCTCGCGCTGGCCGTCCAGCCTTCGCTGGTCAGGAAGACGTAGACGCAACCGTCGTTGCCGCTGCCATCGCTCTCGACACCGTAGGCAGCGACCACGACATCAACCAAGCCGTCATCATCGACATCCCCGGCGCTCGAGACCCGGCAGCCGAAGTGGTCGTCTTCCTCTTCACCGTTGATGGTGTATCCAAGGGCCTCGAGGGCGATGGTGCCCGTGCCGGCCAGGCTCGCCCCGTCGATGATCTTCACAAGTCCGGCGCTGTCATCAGGCGTCGAGCCGAGCAGGAGGTCCCCCAGGCCATCGCCGTCGATGTCTCCACCATCCATCAGGCTGCCGTACGAACCTTGAGTAGGGCCACCCTCGATGACCAGGTCGGCGTCGGAAGGCGAACCCGAGCCGGAGATGGGCCCGGAGAACACGTACACTGCGCCTTCCCGGTTGTAGTTCTCGTAGAGGGGGGCGCCAATCACCAGGTCATCGTAGCCATCACCATGAATGTCCCCGACGAGAGCCAGGTCAGCCCCGAGCCACTGGTACTCCTCGGTCCCTGTCACGACAGCGTCCGCGTCCGAGAGGACCATGCTCGCCGTGATCGGGCCGTAGATGAGGTACGCAGCGCCGACGTTCCAAAGCGAAGTCGACCTCGCCTGGGCTCCGATGAGCAGATCCGTGGCTCCGTCGCCATCCACATCGCGAGCGCCAGCGATTGCGCTTCCGGCGATGTCCCCCCCCATCTCGCCCTCGATCGCCACATCCGCACTCGTGGTGGACACCAGGTCCAGCACACCGTCGCAGTCATTGTCCACCCCGTCGATCACATCCCACACATCCGGGTTGATCTCCCCATCCCCGTCGTCGCAGTCTCCGCCCACATCGACGTACCCCGAGGGCTGCGAGCAGGCGTCGGTGGTCACCTCATCCGTCCCCCACCCGTCCTCGTCGGCATCGAGGTACCAGGCGCTGCGGGTGCTCACATCCAGAGAGTCGTCCTCGTCGTCCACGGCTTCATCGCAGTCGTCATCCACACCATTGCAGACCTCGCTGGCGTCCGGGTGGACCGCCGAATCGCCATCATCGCAGTCCCCGCTGACATCCACGTACCCACTGGGCTGGCCGCAGGCGGTGGTGGTGACATCCGGATCCCCGAACCCATCCCCATCCCCATCCGCGAACCAGGTGCTCGCCCCCCCCACGCTGGCATCGCTGTCGTCGCAGTCCTCTCGAGCCCACACACCGTCGCCATCGGCGTCGGTGGGGCCCGTGTCGGTATCGGCATCGGTGTCGGTATCAGCGTCCACGTCTGTGTCGACATCACCCTCCACAGGCCCCGTGTCGTCGTTCTTGTCGCCACAGGCCCAGAGCAGGAGCAGCCAGAGGACCAGGCTGGAACGAACGCGGGGCATGTTCACCCTCCGTGACACCAGCCTAGCGTCAGGCTTGCCCGCTGGCTACCTCCGAGCCAACTGGAATATCCAGCATCCTGCCCCGCTCTACCACCCCTCCACACACAACCCCTGCATGTTGTCCTCGAAGTCCAGCAGCCCCCCGACATACTGGTTGGACCACATGTCGGCGTCCTCGTCCACGCCGTTGACCCAGCCGTAGCTCCACAGCGCCGACAGGTGCAGGCTGCGGTCGGCGCCCCGGG
>CAZHIK010001294.1:0-2617 GCA_964532635.1 uncultured Enterobacterales bacterium | reverse complement strand
CCGGCGACGACCCCAGCCTCGCCACCTGGCTGTCCCTCGGCCGCTACGCCGTTCAGATCGAGTCGGCCGGCTACTCGGAGCGGCCCCTCGAGATCGAGGTCCAGCCTGGCCTCGAGGAGTACGGACTGGTCCCCGTGGGCGACGAGCCGCTGCACGAGGTTCAGGTAGCCCTGGTGGGCGACGACGGTGTGGCAAACACCGCGCCGGTCCGGGTCACTGTGGTCGGCCTGGGAGGCACCCCGGATCCCGAGCTGGGCTTGTACGAGCTGACGGGCGGTGAGCTGGCTGCGGGCCGCCGCATCTGGACCCAGTCCGCGCAGCTCGAGCTGCGCCTGCCCGAGGGTAGCTATCGGTTCATGGGCTCCCGGGGGCCGCGCTACGAGCTGGCGAGCGCCGAGCTTCGGGTTCCCTACCAGACCAGCGCCGAGCTCCGGCTCTCCGGCCCCGCCATCCAGGAAGACGGCTGGGTCGAGGCGGATCCCTTCACGGCCTCTCGCGCCTCCATCTTCGGTGGTGACGTGGCCGAGGACATCGCCTTTGCGCTCTGCGCGGAGGGCGTGGAGCTGGCGGTGCGGGCCGAAGCCGGTGGTGGCGAGGACGCCGCCGTCGGCTGCGAGGGCCAGCAGGTCGTCACCGGTGCGCTGGCCACCATGGACGTGCCGCGTACCGGCGTGTCCTCCGGCGATGGCTGGATGGTCGGGTTCCCTGTGGATGACTCGCTTCGCGCAGCGGCTCTCAAGCCCGGCACCTGGCTCGATCTCGCCTGGGAGTCCGGCGCCCAGGTCACCAGCATCATGGCGCCGCGCGCGCGGGGGGCGGCCGGCGCGGCCTCGGGCATGTTCCATGTCCGGGACTTCGAGCGCGATCGCGTCGATGACGGGGACGCCAACCGCTTCCTGCGAGAAGCCAGCGAGCAGGGCACAACCGCCCTCGACGCGGGATCTGTCGAGGTCATCACCCCTCGGGATCCCTGGCACACCTCCCCTGTGTTCCAGGACTTGCTGGTCCTCCTGCAGGCCGGCTACCCCCTCTTCCCAATCGCCTCGAGCCACAGCTCCTGGCTGCGACACGACCAGCCCGGTGCCGCGCGCACCCTGGTGCTGGGGGACGCCGAGACGGTCGAGGATCGCATCGCCGCCCTGGCCGAGGGGCGCACCGTGGCCACCAGCGGACCGTTCATCAGCGCAGTGGTGCACACCACCACGGGTGACTACGGCCCCGGCCAGACCGCCATCGCCCCCCGCGGGGAGCTGTTCGAGCTGGAGATCAGGCTGCAGGCCGCCTCCTGGGTGCCGGTCACCCGGGTCAGGGTCTTCCGAGACGGCGAGGAGATCTGGTTCTCCCTGGTGGATCAGGATGGCGCCCTGGACCAGAGCTTCACCATCGAGCTGGAGTCCACCGCCGCGGGCTGGCTGCTCGTGGACGCGGGGCGTCCAGAGGTGCAGCCCGAAGGAGACTACGCTCTGATCTACCCGGACATGCCTGCCTATGCGGTGACCGCACCCATCGGTCTTGACACCACCGGCGAGTGACGATAACTCGCAGCCGCTCTGGGCCGCTAGCTCAGGTGGTAGAGCACCGGCCTTTTAAGCCGTGGGTCACAGGTTCGAGTCCTGTGCGGCTCACCCCCCTTGGCCACTTCTTTTTGATCCCATCGTCTAGTCAGGCCTAGGACACCGGGTTTTCATCCCGGCAACACGGGTTCAAATCCCGTTGGGATCGCCATACGAGACGACACCCCCTCAGAGGTCTCCTCCGAGGGGGTGTCCGACGTCTGGGCCTCGGTGAATTCGGCAAGGAAACTGTACGGTTTCCGCCACTCGATCTTCAGCTCGCCGTCGCCCCAGGTCGAGTTCGAAACCAGGAAATTCAGCAGCTCTCGGCGCTCACGCTGATCGGCTGGGTCGAACAGCTCCGCGGCCTTCTGCCCCAGCTCCAGCAGCGCCAGGCCCTGCTCCAGGCAGCTGGCGTCCGCCTGCTCGTGTTTCGCGATCTGGTGGCGTAGATCCCGCTGTTCGGCGCGCCAGGTCTCGGAGACCTGCTCGAAGAAGGCCGAGTCGATGGCTCCGTCGAGCTTGTCCAGGTAGGCCTGCTGGATGCGGTTCTGGAGCTTGGCGCACTCGGCCTCCAGCCGGGCCACGGAATCGGCGTGGTAGCGAGCCTGCGCGGCCTGGCTGGTGCGGAGCCCTTCCTTCAACCACGCCCGGACGTGCTCGGGGAGCTGCAGGCTGCGGATCTGCCGGGCGAAGTGCTCCGCGATCTTCTCCTCGCGCACGTAGGGCTCGCCGCAGTCACCCTTAAAGCCGGTGCAGTGGTAGTAGATGTAGCGCTCCTTCTGGATCTGGCCCGACAGGGCGCAGCCGCAGTGGGCGCAGGTCATCAGGCCGCTGAAGGCGAACTCGTGGATGCGGGACTTGCCGCGCTGGTTGCGGTTGCGGTCGTCCAGGGTGGCCTGCACCCGGTCCCACAGGTCGCGGGAGACGATGGGCGTGTGCAGCCCCGGGGTCAGCTCGCCCTGCCAGACCACGTCGCCGCAGTACAGGGGGTTGTGCAGGATGCGGTGGACCGTGGCCTTGCCCACCTTCCGCCCGCTCTTGCGCATCCGCAGCCCCGCCTC
>CAZHIK010001293.1:295-2618 GCA_964532635.1 uncultured Enterobacterales bacterium | reverse complement strand
GAGTAGATGGCCGGCAGCACGTTCATGCCGGTGAAGATGTTGAGCACCAGGCCCAGCAGGAAGACCACGATCACCACGGGGAGCAGCCAGAAGCGGCCCGTGACCCACAGGCGCTGGATGATGTAGCGGAACAGCTCCGCGGTGCCGGAGAAGCCGCGCTCGGGCGTGGGGATGTCCTCGGGACCCAGGGGCCGGTCCTGGGGAGGCTCAATCTCGGGGGGGGACGAGGCCATCTTCCTGCATCCTTGCCAGCAGCGCCTGGGCGACGATGGCGGCGCCCGGTGGCGCCAGGTGGGTGGCGTCAGTGTAGTACCTATCCTCCCGGGGGATGGTGCCGACCACGTCCACCAGCGGCAGGTCGTGCTGGGCTGCCAGCTCGCGGATGATGTCGTTCTGGGCGTCGATGGCGGCCATGGCGCCCTCGAGCTCGTAGGACCAGAACATGGCCTTGTAGTGGGCGGTGAAGTCCTCGTAGCGCTCGGCGGAGAAGGCGCCCCGGGCATCGCCGTCGGACAGCGACGGCTGCTGGGTGAGCAGCACCGGCCGGGCCCCGGCGCCCGAGATCATGAGCAGCAGGGCCTCGAGCTGGGTGCGGAAGCCCAGCAGATCGTCGTCGCTGGGGCCGTCGTGGCGTCCGACCGCGGCGGCGAAGCGGCGCCAGGGCAGCTTGGGGCCGAAGCCCAGGATGCGGTCCGCGGCGAACTCCGGACCGATCAAGGCGTCGTACTCGGGGTGCATCGCGAAGGGCTGCACCCGGTGGCGGGGCAGGGCGTCGAGGTTGTACTCGACGATCACCACGTCCGAGGCGAGCTGACGCCAGGTGTAGGCGTAGTTCATGAACAGGTTGGTCAGCGACGCGCCGGGCAGGCCGGCGTCGACGATCTCGAAGGCCTCGGGGGCCAGCCGGTCCAGGTCCCGCTGCAGGGGATCTGGGAAGCCCTCCCAGACCGTGGAGGTGCCCACGCACAGCACACGGGTGACCCCGGGGGCGGGCAGGGGATCGGGCGCCACCGTGTGGAAGCCCAGGCTGTGGCCGGCGATGCGGGGGTTGACGAAGCGGCGGTTGTAGATGTCGTTCCAGTACTGCGCCTCGTCACCCAGGATCTCCTCGCGGGTGTGGTCGTAGCGCTCCTTGAAGGCCCAGAAGCCACCCTCAACGCCGTACAGATCCGCCGCCAGCCGGTAGGAGCGGTGAACCTCGGCGATGTACAAGCCGTAGCTGACCCCCCAGCCCAGCAGGCCCAGCACCACGATGCCCACCAGCCAGACCGCGAGGCGGCGGAGCCACCTGCGTCGTCGTCGGGGCGCGGGCTTGGCGTCGGTGGGCGCCACGGGCTGCCTCCTGGGTCGGCGCCTCCAACGGTCGGATCACCACGTTGGCGCGTGGACCTGTGGTCCTACTCCGACCCGTTGTCGGCAGCAAGACGGGGAGCTCACCCCTCGAAGCTCCGACGGGCGCGCCCGGATAGGGGTTCGCTCCCTCGGCTCCGAGCGAGCGCGTGAACGTCCTCTTCGTCCAGGACAACGGCATCAACGAGTCCCTGGCCCTGTGCGAGGCCAGCGCCGTCCTGCGCGCCGCGGGCCACCGCACCCGGCTGCTGCTGGAGCGCGAGGAGCGGGATCTCGAGCGGGCCGTGCAGCGCTTCGAGCCCGAGCTGGTGGTGGTCGCCGCCGGGCTGGGGCTCAACGAGTGGCTGCCCCGCATGGCGCGAAGGCTGCGGGCCTGCGTGGACGTGCCCATCGCCTGCGGCGGCACCCTGCCCACCATCTTCGTGCAGCAGGCCCTCGAGCCCCCCATGGACGCCGTGATCCTCGGTGAGGCGGACCACACCCTGATCGATCTGGTGCGGGCCGTGGAGTGCGGCTCCCCTCTCGAGGAGGTGGCCGGGCTGGCGCTGCTTCGGCAAGGGCGAGTGCAGCGCACCGCGTCCCGGGCGCTCCACGAGGACCTCGACGCCCTGCCCCTGCCCGATCGGGAGCTGTACTTCCGCTACCCCTTCATCCGGGCCCTGTCGGTCAAGCGCTTTCTCAGTGGCCGCGGCTGCCTGCACCGCTGCACTTACTGCACCAACGACGCCCTGCGGGCCCTGTACGAAGGCCGCGGCCCCTTCCTGCGCCGCAAGAGCCCCTCCCGGGTGATCGCCGAGGTGCAGGCCGTCCGCAGCGTCGCCCCCCTGCGCCTGGCCCACTTCAGCGACGACCTGTTCGTCACCAGCCGCACCTGGCTCGAGGAGTTCTGCGCGCGCTTCCCCTGCGAGGTGGGGGTCCCCTTCACCTGCAACAGCTCCGTGGAGCTGCTCGATCCTTCCCTGGTGCCCCTGCT
>CAZHIK010001293.1:0-285 GCA_964532635.1 uncultured Enterobacterales bacterium | reverse complement strand
CTGGCCTCCGCCGGTTGCCGCGGGGTGGCGGTGGGCGTGGAGACCGCCCGTGAGGACCTGCGGCAGCGGATCCTGCGCAAGCGCACCGCCAACGCCGACATCGAGAAGCTGGCCCAGGCCGTGGCGGCCAGCGGCATGAAGCTGGCCACCTTCAACATGCTCGCCATCCCCGGCGCCTCCCTCGACGACGATCTGGCCACCCTGGACTTCAACCTACGCCTGGGCGCCCAGCTCCCGCGGGTCAACCGCGCCATGCCTACCCCGGGCACCGCCTTCGCCCAGCCC
>CAZHIK010001292.1:0-2626 GCA_964532635.1 uncultured Enterobacterales bacterium | reverse complement strand
ACGACTCCCTGGACAGCCGCATCGACGATCTCGAGGACCAGATCGAGCGCTACGAAGACCGCATCGACCGCTACGAGGAGCGCCTGCGCTCCCAGTACGAAGCCATGGAGGTCACCCTGGGTGTGCTGGAGGCGACCACCTCCTACCTCGAGGCACTGTTCTCCACTGATTCCGACTCCGACTAGCTGAGCGAGCACCGCAACCCCGCCCGACCAGGAGCCCGCCATGAGGGGCCTTCGCCAGTACAAGACCACGGCCCTCGAGACCGCGCCCAGCGACACCCTGCTCCTGCTGCTGCTCGAGACCGCGCTGGAGCGCCTGGACGCTGGCATCCAGGCCATGAAGGAAGGCGAGAAGAAAGAGTCCCGGGAACACCTGGCCTTCGCGCGCTCCGCCTACAGCGAGCTGATCGTCAGCCTCGACCACGAGGTGGCACCCGAGCTCGCCGCCCAGCTCAACCGCCTGTACCTGTGGTGCATCCGTGAGCTGGCCAAGGCGGGCAGCGACCAGGACATCGAAAAGGCCATCGGCGTCAAGAAGATCACCGAGTCCATGCTCCAGACCTGGACCGAAGCCGTGGAGACAGCACGATGAGCGGATTCCAGGACTGGTGTGGCGAGCTCGAGGCCCTCATCCAGGCCGGCGCCGAGGGTGAGCCGCTGAACCTCGAGGCCGTCACCGCCCTGGCCGAGCAGGCCCGGGTACTGGGCCCTGAGCTCGATCCGGCCCAGCGCGAGCACGTCGGCAAGTGCATCGCCAAGCTCGCCGACATCGTCCGCGAGGGCATGGCCCAGCTCGACGCCGAGATCGACAAGCTCTCGGACCGGCGGGCGGGCATCCGCGGCTACGGACAGCTGCGCTCCAGCCACGTCGGACAGCGGCTCAGACGGCGCGTATAGGAGCCGGAGTGACACAACCGCCTCCCCAGGCGGGGAGATCTGTGTCGATCCACAAAAAAAGTTGCTCCCAGCCCTAAAGTTCCTGGACGCCCGACCGAGTAGGGGGCTGTCCAGGAGGACCGATGAACCTGCTCGATACACTCCAGATCAGCGCCTCTGGCCTGTCGTCCCAGAGGGTGCGCCTGCAGACCATCGCCTCCAACATGGCGAACGCCCGCACCACTCGGACGGATGATGGAGGCCCCTACCAACGCAAGATGCCCGTCTTCGAGACTCGCCAGGTCAACCCCTTCGGCGACATGCTCGAGCAGGCCCTGTCCGAGCCCGTCGTCACCGAGATCGTCGAGGACGACTCCCAGCCCGTGATGGTCTTCGACCCCAGCCACCCCGACGCGGATCCCGACGGGTACGTGGCCTACCCCGACATCAACCTCATGGAGGAGATGGTCGATCTGATGGGGACTTCGCGCAGCTTCGAGGCCAACACCAAGGTGGTCGAGACCACCCGCCAGATGGTCAACGAAGCCCTCAGTATCGGGAGGTAACGCATGTCGATCCACGCCATCCCAGCCGTAGGCGGCGCAGCCTGGCAGGCCCAGATCTCCAGCGCCGGCGCCAAGCCCGTCGCGAGCGAAGGTGCCAACTCCTTCGCCGACACACTCCAGAACGCCATGGACTCGGTCAACGAGACCCAGCAGCAGGCCGACGACAAGCTGGCCGAGCTGGCGGCAGGCAAGACGCCCGACATCCACGGCACCATGATCGCCCTGCAGGAAGCCGACATCACCCTGCGCACCATGGTCTCGGTGCGCGACAAGGTGGTCGACGCCTACCAGCAGGTCATGAACATGCAGATCTGACACAGCGCACCGCCGCGCTCCACCCCTCATCCCCTCTCTCGAGGCATCCATGGCCACCGCCCCCGCCGAATCCCTGGAGCTGACGGGCGTCCAGCGCGCTGCCATCCTGGTGATGTACCTGGACAAGGAGGTCGCGAAGAAGATCCTGCGCCAGCTCGAGACCACCGAGCTGCAGGCCATCGGCCTGGCCATGGCCTCCATCGAGCACGTCGACCACGATGTCATCGAGGACGTAGTCCAGAGCTTCATCCGCACGCTGCACGACGTCAGCCTGATGCCGTCGAGCGGCCCGCAGTACATCCGCAACGTGCTGCCGGACCTGCTGGACGAGCAGCGGCGTGACGAGGTGCTGCAGAACGTCTATCGCCGCACCGACGTGGAGTTCGAGGCCTTCGTCTCGAAGCTGCCCGCCAAGTCCGTGGCCGCGCTCCTTCGGGACGAGCACCTGCAGACCCAGGCCGCCGCCCTGGCGCTGATGGGCCCTGGCAACGCCGCGAGGGTGCTGAATCATCTCGACGAGGAGCTCGTCCCGGACGTCACACGACGCATGGCCAAGCTGCGCTTCATCCCTGGCGAGCTGGCCGACGACATCTGCACCTCCATCCGCTCGGTGCTCGGCGGCAGCGTCGACCACCTGCCGGTGGGTGGCGTCGAGAGCACCGCACGGGTGCTCGGCAACATGAAGAAGGACCACAACGAGCGCGTGCTCGGCGCCATCGCCGACGAGGACGACGAGCTCGCCCAGGCGCTCCGCCGCCGCATGGTGGTGTTCGACGACCTGGCCGACCTGGACGACCGCGGTATCCAGGCCCTGCTCAAGCAGGTGGACCGCGAAGAGCTGGTCCGAGCCCTCAAGGGCGCCAAGGC
>CAZHIK010001291.1:0-2626 GCA_964532635.1 uncultured Enterobacterales bacterium | reverse complement strand
CCTTCAGCTCCCAGCACCTGTCAGACGTACGAACAGCGCTGGTTCAAGGACTAGTCCGGAGCGGTGGCGCGGACGACCTCGTCCAGCGAGGTGAGGCCCTCGCGGAGCTTGGTGATGGCGGACATACGCAGGGTCTTCATGCCCTGACGGATGGCCTCGCGCTTGAGCTCCATGGTCGAGGCACCGTTGAGGATGAACTCACGGACTTCTTCCGTGATGGTCATGATCTCGTACACCGCGATGCGGCCCTTGTAGCCGGTGTTGGCGCAGGTGCGGCAGCCGGCACCACGCATGACCGTGAAGTCTTCCACCTCTTCTGGGGGCACGCCGATGTCCACCAGGGTCTGCGCCGGGATGTCGATAGCCTCGCGGCAGTCCTGGCAGAGCTTGCGGACCAGACGCTGGGCGCCGATGAGGTTGCAGGACGACGCCACCAGGAAGGGCTCGATGCCCATGTTGAGCAGGCGGCTGACCGAGGACGGGGCGTCGTTGGTGTGCAGGGTGGACAGCACCAAGTGGCCGGTGAGTGCCGCCTTGACGGCGATCTCGGCGGTTTCGAAGTCGCGAATCTCACCGACCATGATGATGTCCGGATCCTGGCGCAGGAAGGAGCGCAGGGCGGAGGCGAAGTTCAGGCCGATGGCGTCGTTCATCTGCACCTGGTTGATGCCAAAGAGGTTGAACTCGATGGGGTCTTCGCAGGTGGAGAGGTTGGTGGTGGTCTTGTTGAGCTCGGACAGCGCCGAGTACAGCGTGGTGGTCTTGCCGGAGCCGGTGGGGCCGGTGACCAGGATCATGCCGTAGGGCTTGTGCAGCGCTTCCTTGAAGTCGGCCAGGGCTTGCTCTTCGAAGCCGAGCTTGGTCATGTCGAGCTGCAGGTTGGACTTGTCGAGCAGTCGGAGGACGATCTTCTCGCCCCACATGGTGGGGAGGACCGACACGCGGAAGTCCATCTCCTTGCCGCGGCCCATCTTCATCTTGATGCGGCCGTCCTGGGGGAGGCGGCGTTCCGCGATGTCCAGGGAGGACATGATCTTGAGACGGGAGGTGATGGCGTGGCGCAGCTTGAAGGGCGGCTTCATGACCTCGTAGAGCACGCCGTCGATGCGGTAGCGGATGCGCAGCTGCTTCTCGTAGGGCTCGACGTGGATGTCCGAGGCGTTCTTGCGGATGGCGTCGAGCAGGATGAGGTTCACGAGCTTGACGACCGGGGCGTCACCGGCGGACTTCTCGAGGTCGAGGACGTTGATGTCCTCTTCCATGTCCTCGGCGAACTCGAGGTCTTCCTCGTCCTCGACGAAGTCGATCATCACGTCGTCGAAGCTGACCGACGAGGTGTAGTACTTCTCCAGCGCGTCGGCGATGGCGGTCTCGGAGGCGACGACGACGTCGATGTTGTAGCTGGTGACGAACTTCAGATCGTCGATGGCGTAGATATTGGACGGATCCGCCATCGCCACCATCAGGGTGTTGCCCGACCGGTTGATCGGGATGACCTGGTGGCGGTTCGCGACTTCCTTGGGGATCAGCTTGAGGACTTCGGGATCGATCTCGAAGTCCGCCAGGTTGATGCTGGGGACACCGTACTGCTTGGCGAGGAACGAGGTGAGCGCGTTCTCGTCGAGGTAGCCCATCTTGGTGAGGGCGTGCCCCAGGCGGCCACCCTGGCCGCGCTGCTCTTCCATGGCGCGGCGCAGCTGCATGGGGGTGATGAGCTTTTCACGGACGAGCAGCTCACCGAGACGTGCTGAGGACTTGTCGGACATAGGACGACCTCGCGTGTTCGAGGGACGAGCAAAAAAAGGTAAGCGAAACGGCCCGCCAGGTCCACGTCGACCCGACGGGGAGGGCTATTCGGCGCGGGACCAGAGCAGCTCGTACCAGCCGTCGGCCTCGCAATCGAGCTCGAGCTCGTCCTCGGAAAGATCGCAGGTCATGCGGAAGTCCTTGCCCCCTTCGGGGCAGTCCTCGACGCAGACGACGTCGATCCAGTACAGGTTGCGGCCGCGGTCCTGGGTCTCGTGCTCGAACAGCGAGTGGTAGGGAGTGCCGCCCTGGGTGTAGTGCATCTCGAGATCGCCGGTGAGTTCCTCGAGCACGGTCATCTCGTTGGTCCAGTCGACGCTGCCGGTGGGGCAGGTCCAGTCACCCACCAGCGGGTTGGGGCCGCCGCAAGCAGTGAGGAGGGCGAGAAAGGGGATCGCGCGCATCATGGTGGGCCTCCGGGTGCACTGCACTAACCGGGAGCCGACTGGGTTCGGTAGCGAAGGATCAGTGGCGACGCACGAGCCTGCGGTTGCGCCAACTGGGCCCACGTCCCGGGTAGTGACGACGGAGGACCTCCGCCCAGGCGTCGTCGCTGTGCTGGCCCTTGAGCTCGTTGCATCCCCAGCAGACCAGGCGGAGGCCGTGAGCGCCGTTGACATAGTGTTCGACGACCCACCCGGCTGGCCTCGGGGTCATGTACTGATCGCGACGGAGCAAGCGCTGGCAGTGCCAGCAGCGACCGGAGCCGCGGTCCCAGGCGAGGCGGGCATCGTCGGAGGGAGCAGGAAGGCTGATCATGGCGGCGTCTCTACGCACGGAAGAACGGGGGGCACATCCAGTGAGTGAAGAGGCCGTCAAC
>CAZHIK010001290.1:0-2627 GCA_964532635.1 uncultured Enterobacterales bacterium | reverse complement strand
AGCTCTATCCTGTTGATCTCTACAGGCCGTCCGACGCGAGTAGGAACGCCGCCCCGGAGCCGGTGATGTCGCCATCGGCCGACGAGGCACCGACGAGCAGGTCGAGCAGGCCGTCGCCGGTGAGATCGCCGGCCGCGGCCACGTCGTAGCCGACGTATTCGCCGCCGGAGCCCAGGAACGAGGCCCGGGCGGAGCGCAGGCTGGAGGTGCCACCGAAGGGCCCTGTGACCAGGTAGGCGGCGCCCGCGTTTGCAGCGGTGTCGTTGGCGGACCGGGCCCCGATGAGGATGTCGGAGCCCCCACCCGCGTCGAGATCACCGGTGAAGGCCACCGCGCAGCCGGCGCGGTCGCTGCCGTCCACGCCGTCGAAGCGAGCGGAGCAGAGGAAGGAGTCTGTGGCGCCCGACAGTGGACCTTCGAACAGGAAGACGGCGCCCATTCCGCTCTCGATCTCCTGGCACTCCGGGGCGCCGATGAGCAGATCGTCATAGCCGTCGCCGTTGCTGTCGCCAGCGATGTCGAGACTGTGTTCGGAGGCGGATAGCCGGGTGTAGTTGTTTGAGCCGGCCACGCTCGCGTCGGCGTCCGCAGTCGTGAGCACCCCGCTGATGGGGCCTGAGAATACGGACACGGTCTGGAAGGTGGCGCCATGGTAGACCGCGAGGTCCCCGACACCGTCACCGTCCAGATCTCCGCCGCCCGCCAGGGCCAGGCCCGCTCCGAGGCCGTACGCTTGGCCGTAGATGCGAGCGTTGGCCCCGCTGATGGTGCCCGACGAGGAGGCGGGACCGTAGAAGACAAAGGCACCGCCGGCGTCCACCGCCCAGCTGGACTCGTATGCGGCTCCCACCACGAAGTCGGCCTGCCCGTCGCCGTTGACATCGCCCAGGGCCGACACGCAGCCGCCGGCTCCGTCCTGGCTGCCCACACCGGTCCAGTTGCTGTCTGCCTCGGTCAGGACATGTTCGCCGGACACCGGCCCGTAGAACAGGTAGGCAGCGCCCGACATGTTGTGACCGGGCGCCCCGATGAGAACGTCGCCGTAGCCATCGCCGTTGGTGTCCCCGACAAAGGCGAGGGAACTACCGGCGCGCTGCTCCTCTTCGAAGCCGGTGAAGATGGCGGCGGAGTCGGACAGGGACAGGTCGGCCGTGATCGGGCCGTGGCCGAGGTAGACCTTTCCGGCGTCCTCTGCCCCTTCGGCCGAGTAGGGGGCGCCGACGAGGACGTCGGGTCGGCCGTCACCGTTGACGTCACCGCCTCCTTCCACCGCGCGGCCGGCCCGCTCACCCGCTCTGTCCCCCGCCAGGGTGAGGGCCTCGCTGGTGATGAGGTACTGGTCGTCCCAGAGGCAGTCGTTCGCGGAACCGTCGCAGTTGTCGTCCACACCGTTCTCACAGATCTCGGTGGCGTCGGGGTGGATGGTTGCGTCTCCGTCGTCACAGTCGCCCTCTTCGACAGTGAAGCCGTCTCCGTCCGCATCCTCCAGATCCGTGTCCGCGTCTGTGTCGGTGTCGGTGTCCGCGTCGGTGTCCGCGTCTGTGTCGGTGTCGGTGTCTGTGTCGGTGTCGGCGTCGGCGTCTGTGTCGGTGTCGGTGTCTTCGTCCGGCACACAGTACTGTCCGTCCCAGTGGGTGCCGGGACCGCAGTCGTGGCCCGTGTCGTCGGACTTGCCAGAGAAGCAAGCAGCCAGAATGAGGAACTGGATGAGCATGAGACCCCCCTTCGCCAGTGAGTTGGATGCGTGCCGCACCATATCATGCATCACGGGCTATCGTCTCCGAGACTCCACCTCCTTCCTGCGGCATCGGGCAGCGCTGGAAGGGGGGGGAGCCCCGAGGGATCAGTGCGTCACCACCCGCACCGGCGCCGACACGGCGCCGTGGTAGGGGACCCGGGCTTCGAAGCTGTGCTCGCCTGGCGTGATGGGCCAGCGGGCGGTGAAGGGGGCCTCGACCAGGGCCCAGGGCTCGCCGTCCACGGTCCACAGGACCTGGTCCACGTCGCGGTCCACCTCGACGCTCAGGGTGAGGGTGGCCAGCTCGGCCGGGATCTCGGGGTCGCGGACCACGCGGCTGCCGTCCTGGGGGGCGGTGATGGCGATGCGGGGCCGCCCGCTGTCGGCGAGCCGGTCGGGGGAGGGGCCGGAGGCCAGGGCCGGTGGGGGCTCGAAGCCCTTGCTGGCGGCCCAGGCGGCATAGCGGGGGGGGAGGTCGACGTAGCGGCGGGTGATGCGGTGCTCGGGCGGGGTGGCGACGGTGGCCAGGCCGCCGCTGCGACGGTCGAGGTCCAGGGTCAGGTGCACGTCGCAGGGCGCGGTGGGCGCGCGGCCGGGCACGAAGTGCTCAGTGGCGGTGTGCTCGCAGTCTGGGCCGGCCAGCTTTCCGCTCAGGGGGCAGATTCGCACGGCCTCGGAGCCCTCGGGGGGCGGGAAGGAGAGGTCGGCCAGGCCGTCGAGGTCCTGGTGGTGCAGGTGCCCGAGCACGTCCTGCACCAGGGAGGCGCCGCCACGGTAGCCGCTCACGCCCTGCATGGGGCGCCAGTCGGGGTGGCCCACCCAGGCGCCCACGACGTAGTCGCCGCTGTAGGCCACGGCCCAGGCGTCGCGCCAGTCTTCGGAGGTACCG
>CAZHIK010001289.1:0-2627 GCA_964532635.1 uncultured Enterobacterales bacterium | reverse complement strand
CGGTGTCGATGACCACGTAGCGCATCCCCGCCCGGGCCAGGATGCGGGGCAGGCTCGGATCCCAGGCCCCATAGCTGAGCGTCGCGCCCTCGGGCTCCACACCGAGAAGGTGCTTCCAGCGCCGGTTGCCGAGGCGGATCTGACCGATGGCGTCGCGCTCGGGCAGTGACGACAGCACAGCGTCGTAGTAGGCCCCTCCGACGATCTCCACCTGCCCACGCTCCACCAAGCGGCGCAAGCGGTCGATCCCCTCGGGGTGCTCGTTCTCGAGAAAGTCCAGCACGACGCCACTGATTCGCAGCGACACCATGATGGTAGCGCGCTGCTCGATCTCCTGGAGCAACGGCGAATAGGCGTCGTGCCAGGCCCGCTTCAGGACACGCCGGGAGAGCCCCGGAGGGTGGTGGATGTCGAAGCCCAGGACGAGCTCGAGAGCGTTCATGGAGGCCTGGCAGCTCCTCTGATTCGGGGGGCCGGGGTGAACGCGGAGTATACCGCAGCCTGCGACCTCGTGTCCGTGTACCACGGTCGCTGCGCCGAGGGTGTGGTCACAGGGCTGCCATCCAGCCTGCATTCGGCTATGTCGAATGCATGCCGTCCCTCGTCGATCAGTTCTGTAGCAACGTCCATGATGCTGCCGTCACGGCCGCGGCGTTCGACCCTTCCACCGGTACCGTGGCCACCGCTGACGCCAGCGGCGTAGTGGCGGTTCAACGCCGAGGAGAGACCACACCAGGGCTGGTCTTCCAGCCCGGCGGCCCCGTCGACGGGGCCCTCGCCCTGGTCCAGGGCGGGTCCTACGTGGGCGTGGGTGACAGCGAGGGCACGGTCGGGGTCTACCGCACCGACGATGGCTCCGCGATCTTCCAGGAGGTTCGGTCGGGCGAGCGCGGTCGCGTACGCGCGATGCGCGGGCTGGCCATCAGCCCTGACGGAGCCCGCTGCGCGTCCATCGCCGTCGACGGCCTGGTTCGCATCTGGGACCTGGTCCGTAGCCAGCGCGAGGTCTCCTGGTCCGGCTTTGGCGGCAGCACCGTGGAGTTCGACTCCCGGGGTGAGCGCCTGCTCTGCCTCGACGAGCAAGGTCAGATCCGGCTGGTCGACCTGATGACCCGCTCCGGCCTCCACGTCGACCGCCTGCAGACCCCAGCTGACCGCGCTTGCTTCACCCGCGACGGCACCCACGTGCTGGCCGTGGGCCGCGCTGGCGTCAGCCTGCTCCGTGTGGTCGATGGTCGCATGGTGGCGTCCTTCGCGACCCGCGGTGGCAGCGGTCTGCTCAACCTGCTGCTCTCCCCCGAAGGCGACCGGGCCTCGGTGATCACCCACCGCTCCTACCACGTCTTCAGCCTGCCGGACCTGCAACCGGTAGACAGCAAGCACCACGGTGCCCCGGACACCTCCGGCGCCGCCTTGTGGACCCAGGGAGGCATCCGGGTCGGGGGTGTCGATGGCCTGTTCCACCGCGGCGGCAAGGGCAGCCCGGGCGCGGTCACCGCCCTGACCGGCTACGGCGAACACCGAGTTGTCGCCCACGGACGGCACCTGATGTACTGGTCCCGGGGCAAGCGGATGTGGGAGCTGGATGTGGGCGCTCCGGTGCGCTCCATGAGCGTGGATCGCGACGGGCGTCTCATCGCTCTGATCCCCCACGACGGTCCGGTCCGCATCGTCGACACCCGCAAGGCACAGATCGTCTTCGACGGCGGACCCAAGACCGTGGGTGCCCGCCAGGTGGATGTCGGCGGCCCGGTGGTGTCCGTGATGCTGAGGGACGGCGGCGTGCGCTGGTGGCACCTGGCACGGAACCAGGCCTTCGATCTGCCCTGGCCCCAGGCCATGACCCTCAGCGGTAGCGGCGTGTGGATGGGTGTGGTCACCCCCCGCGGCGCCGTGCGCATCCTCGATCCCACCACCGGCAAGGACGCCGTCCTGCCTCCCACCCCGCTGGCCGACGTGCCCGTGAAGATAGTGGCCTTCGTCAACCGCCGAGCAGACATGCTGGTGCTCGACCAGGACGGCGTGCTCGGTCACTACGATCTGGCGGCCAGCATCCGCGACAACGCTCCGGCTGCCGGCCGCGACGTGATCGAGCTGGACGTGCCGGTAGACGCGGTCTGGGGCATCACCGGCGGGCGCCGCTGCGCGGTGCGCATGAAGGAAGACGACGGCTACTCCATCGCCATGGTCGAAGTCGCCACCGGCGAAGTCAGCACCTACATCACCGGTCTGACCACCAACTCCTGGGTCTGCGAGGAATCAGGCGCGATCCTCACTCCCGCGCGAGCGTCGGCGATCCTCGAGCGCAACGCCGAGGGCCGCGAGCATCGCGTGCTGCGCTCCCTGACCGACGATCAGTGGATCTCGTTTGGGCCCAACGGGATCGTCGAGGCCAGCGACAAGGCCAACGAGGTGCTGTAGCTCGCTGGAGTCGTGCGGGAGGGGCTGAACACATTCAGTCGTCGCCGTTCTCCAGGCGATCTCGGAGACGTCGGAGGAGGCCTTGTCTCGTCTGGGGCTCGGGTTCCCCGGATTCTGCAGGCTGATCCTTGCTCATGAGCCGCTCGAGCAGCGTGGGCTCGGCGTGCAAGGGGCAGGCTTCTTCGGGGACATCGCCCTTGGTGAAC
>CAZHIK010001288.1:0-2631 GCA_964532635.1 uncultured Enterobacterales bacterium | reverse complement strand
CGCCGCTCGTCCGCGCGGGTCCCGACCAGGGGACCGTGGCCGATGTTGCCCAGTGACCAACGCCGCACCCCGCGGTCGCGAGCGCGCGCGATCTGGGTGGACATGGCGTCCCGCTCGGGCCCGCGCAGCACAGGCGGGAGGACGCAGGCCAGCCCCTCGGGGTCCAGCAGGCTCAGGGCGCGCTCGAGCCGCTCCGGATCGGACGGATCGAGCACCAGCTCCAGCTCGTCGAATCCGTGTTCCGGCCCCAGGGCGAGCAGGTTCGGGTGGTCGCTGCGGAGGAGCCAGATCTCGTGCTGGTGTTCGGGTTCCGTGTTCGGCTCACCTGCGGTGACCTCGGTGAATCCGCTGGATTCGCTGTGGTCGTGGAGCCCGGGGAACTTCTCGGCGAGGTCTCGCAGCTCGAGGGCCAGCTCGAGCCGGCGGAGGATGTCGCGGCGGACGCGGACCAAGGCCTTGCGGGGTGTGTGGAGGGGCTGCTGTTCGTGGATGTGGCAGCGCACGGGCCCCAGGGTGAAGCCGTCCCCAGCGGCGCAGAGCACCGCCTCGATGGCGGGGGCTCGCAGAGCGTCCACGGGCTCTGGACCCAGGCGGTAGCGGTCCCGCAGCTCGACGCCCCCCGCCCTGGCGGTGATGTCGAGGACGGCGTTGGTGGTGGTCACCCTCAGCTCCACTGGAGGGCCCCGCAGCTCCGGGGAGAGCAGGCCCGGGGCGGTGACCGCGAAGCGCATGGCCGCGGTCGGGCTGTGGGCCAGGCGCAGCTCTTGTCCTGGTTGCACCGCGTAGCGGGTCGGTGCCGGGAGGCGCACGCAGCAGCCTGGCGCGGCCGCCTCGAGCTCAGCTCCCTCGGGGCTGGTGATCCAGGGCAGCTCGAGATGGCGCAGGCGGCCGTCCGGATCGGAGGCCAGCAGGCGGTCACCGCGGCGGAAGGGGCGCTCCACGGCAGCGGTGATCGCCTCTGGTCCCACCAGGAGCACCCGGCCCACCCGCAGGCCCAGGTGGCCCTGCATGACCGGCTGGATCCTCACGGGAGGGTGGCGCTGCTGGCCACGCCGGTGCTCGTCGCCTCCGACCAGGTAGCCGGTGGAGGCGCGGCGGGAGAACAGGCTGCGCAGGATCCGCTCCGCCTCGTCCCGATCCCAGCCCGCAGGGGGCTCGCGGCCCGCCGCGCGCTCCAGGGCGCCGCGGTAGGCGTGGCAGGCTGCGGCCACGTAGGCGGGGGACCGCAGCCGGCCTTCGATCTTGAGCGCTGCCACCCCAGCATCTCGGAGCTGTGGGATCAGGTCGAGACCCACCAGGTCCCGCATGCTGAAGGGCAGCCCCAGGTCCTGCTCGTCGACGCGAAACGGCCGCCTGCAGGGCTGGGTGCAGCGGCCGCGGTTGCCGCTGAAGCAGCGGTCGCTGTGCATCGCGAGGTTGGGCTCCATCGCGGCTCCGGCCCGCGAGCGGCCCTTGCTGGCCCGTCCCCGTCGTCGCTCTCCTGCCATGGCCGAGGCCAGGCACAGCCCCGAGTAGGCGTAGCACAGGGAGCCGTGGGCGAAGACCTCGATCTCGATGTCGGGCACCGTCCGGGTCACCGCCAGGATCTCGGGCAGTGACAGCTCGCGGGCCAGCACCACGCGCTCGAGCCCCAGGGCTGCGGCTGCGGCAGCACCCGCGGTGTCGTGCACGGACAGCTGGGTGCTGCCGTGCAGACGAAGCCGGGGTGCCACTCGGCGCGCCAGGGCGATCAGGCCGGTGTCCTGCAGCACCACGGCGTCTACTGCGGCGTCCTGGCAGGCCCGCAGCAGGCGCTCCGCCAGGGGCAGCTCGTCGTGGCGGACCAGGGTGTTGAGGGTGACCAGCACCTCGCAGCCGTGGCGGTGGGCCAGCTCCACCGCAGGCCCCAGCTGCGCCAGGGCGAAGTTGGGGGCGTGGGCCCGGGCGCTCAGGTGGCGCAGCCCCAGATAGACGGCGTCTGCGCCGTGCTCGACGGCGGCGCGCAAGGCTCCCGGGCTGCCCGCCGGGGCCACCAGGGCGGGGACACGTTGGCTCATGGACCTAGAAGTAGAGCTTCATCGTCGCGAAGACCACCGTGGGGACCATGCCGAACTCCGAGCCGACGTCGGTGCGCTCCAGCATGACGTCCTCCAGCACTTGCTCGTACTCCTCGTCCGTGGTGACGCTGGCCACGTCGTCCAGGGTCAGCTCGACGTCGTGGGGCCGCTCGCCAGCGCCGAAGAAGGCTCCGATGCCGAACTCGGCGTTCTGGGCGGCGGACCAGGACAAGCTGGGACCGATCATGGCGCTGGGGTCCGAGAGGTTGACGACGCCGAAGGCCGAGGCGCTCACCAGGGGGGTGATCTGGTAGCCCGCTGTGAGGGCGGCGTAGAACCGACCGGCGGCCCAGACCTCGCCCCGAGCAAAACGGTCGGTGGAGTAGACCGCCAGGTACTCGCTGCTGTCGGCGCCACCGAAGCTCTGGTAGTAGACCTCTCCCATCAAGCTCAGGTCTTCGATGGGCACCCAGTTTGCGCCCAGGGCGGCACGGACAAAGGGATCTTCGTCCTCCGGCAGGGTGACCGTGGCCTCGCCCTGGATGCCCACGGCCCCGACGGAGGTGGCTACATCCAGGCCGAAGACCGGCTCGGA
>CAZHIK010001287.1:0-2633 GCA_964532635.1 uncultured Enterobacterales bacterium | reverse complement strand
GTCGCCACGCTGGTCAACCTGCTCGCAGGCGGGGCCTGGTGGCTGCGTCGCCGCCTCGTTCGCGCACCGGAGGCCACCTCATGAGCGCCCCCCTCATCCTCGCCATTCACGAAGACACCAACGCCAACGCTGCCCTGCTGCGGGGCACGCGCATCTTGGCGGCCGTGGCCGAGGAGCGGCTGACCCGCACCAAGTTCCAGGCAGGCCATCCTCGCCTGGCGGTACACGAGGTGCTGCGCCTGGCCGGCGTCACCCTCGACGAGGTCGACGCGGTGGTGGCGGGCAACCGCTTCCACTTCATCCCTCGCCTGCTGGGCACGTCGGCCATCGAGGGCGAGCACGACATGTTCGGCCCCCAGCACAAGGCCTGGCTGTCCATCCAAGGGCGCTTCCACAAGCCCGGACCCCTGGCCCACAGCCTCGAGGCTCTGTCCAAGAAGATGCTGGCCCGTCGCTTCGGCCGCGACGTGCCCCTGATCGACCACCACACGGCCCACGCCTACTCTGCCTACCTCTCCTCCGAGTTCCCGGAGTGCACCGCCATCTCCGTGGACAACATGGGCGACGGCTACTCCACCCGCGTCTTCCGCTGCCGAGGGGGGCGCTGTGAGCCGCTGTGGGGCTCGAGCGCAGTGGACTCCCCGGGCGAGTTCTACGGTGAGATCTCCCAGTACCTGGGCTTCCGCATCCTCGACGCCGGCAAGGTCACGGGCCTGGCCGCCCGGGGTGACGCCTCCAAGGCCTACCCGGTCATGGAGAAGCTGTTCCGGCTGCGGAACGACGACACCGACTTCGCTCTGGCCTGGCACTGGCCCAAGCACAAGAAGCGGGGCCTGTTCCGCGCCCTGGCCCCCTTCTCCCGCGAGGACATCAGCGCCGCCGCCCAGAAGCGCCTCGAGGACCTGCTGCTGGCCTACGTGCTCCGCGCCCTGCGCGAGACCGGCGATCGCCACATCGTGCTGGCGGGCGGCGTGTTCGCCAACGTGAGGGTCAACCAGCTGCTGTGGCAGCAGCCGAACATCGACGGCGTGTGGATCCACCCCGCCATGACCGACCAGGGCATCGCGGTCGGCGC
The DNA here is from genome assembly GCA_964532635.1 of uncultured Enterobacterales bacterium. Classification (GTDB taxonomy): domain Bacteria; phylum Myxococcota_A; class UBA796; order UBA796; family JAFGLY01; genus CALDOK01. Next base: position 1,558 of record CAZHIK010001287.1, on the reverse strand, counting down.
GGGCCTGGCCTGGCTGGCCGAGACCCACGGCGCCGCTCCCCACGCCTTGCCCCATGCCTACCTGGGCACCGAGATCACCGAGGAGTCCATCGGTGATCTGCTCGAGCGCAATGGTGTCCCCCACGAGCGCTGCGACGACATCGACGCCCGGGTGGCCCAGCTGCTCCTGGAGAAGAAGGTGGTCGCCCGCGTGACCGGGCGCATGGAGTACGGCCCCCGGGCCCTCGGCCACCGCTCCATCCTGTTCCACACCGCCGATCCGTCCGTCAACGACTGGCTCAACCACCGGCTGGACCGGTCGGAGTTCATGCCCTTCGCGCCGGCCACCATGGTGGAACACGCCGCCGAGTGCTACCGCGACTACGGTCCCGGCGTGGCCCACTCCGCCCGCTACATGACCGTCTGCCTCGACACCACCGAGGCCATGCAGAAGGCCTCCCCCGCGGTGGTGCACATCGACGGAACCGCTCGGCCCCAGGTGGTCCACCCCGAACACGATCCCGGCTACCACCGCATCATCGGGCTGTACCGCGAGGCCACCGGAGTACCCACAATCCTCAACACCTCCTACAACATCCACGGCGAACCCATCGCCTGTACCGCCGCGGATGCCCTGGACATCTTCCAGCGCAAGGAGGTCGACTGCCTGGCGCTCGGTCCGTTCCTCTTGCAGCGTGACGGGTAGAGCGATGTTGTTGGTTGTCGGAGCGACGGTGCGCCCTTCGCTCCCTGCCCCTCCCGGGGGAGGGCCGGGGAGGGGGGGCCGTAGCCCGTAGCCTGTAGCCCGTAGCCGCGAGTGAGCCCGGAGGGCGAACGAGCATGAAAGTCCTGTTCACCAACACCAACTACCAGCAGCGGGTGGAGTACACCTCGCTGATCTCGGTGGTGCCGCCCCTCGAGATCGCCACCTGCGCCGCCCTGGTGCGGCGGGACCTGCCCGGGGTCGAGGTGGCGCTGCTCGACGCCAACGTGCTGGGGATGACCGAGACCCAGCAGCTGCAGGCCATCCGCGAGATCGCGCCGGACGTGGTGGTCTTCTGGGCCGCCACCTACGCGATCAACGGCGTGAAGCGCTTGTGTGAGGCTCTCGGCGTATCCGGCGGTCCGCGGCTGGTGCTCACAGGACCCCATGGCTCGGCCTTGCCCGAGCGCACCCTGGCCGAGATCCCGTCCCTCGAGGCCATCGTCCGCGGCGAGCCCGAGTGGACTGTGCTCGAGCTGCTCCGGGCCATGGCCTCCGACGGTGAGCTTGGTGAGGTCCTGGGCCTGCACATCCACCACAGCGACGCGATGCTGGTCACTCCCGACCGCGAGCTGTGTCGGGATCTGGACGCCCTGCCCGTGCCTGCGCGGGACCTGCTGCCCAACTACCTCTACTCCGCTCCCTGGTCCACGCGGGTCACCGCCCTGCGCACCACCCGCGGCTGCCCCGGCGCCTGCCGCTTCTGCGACAGCCACCTGATGGTGGGCCAGCGCATGCGCACCCGCAGCCCGGTGTCGGTGGTCAACGAGATGGAAGACTGCGCCCGGGCCTACGGCACTGACTACTTCGCCATCC
>CAZHIK010001286.1:0-2640 GCA_964532635.1 uncultured Enterobacterales bacterium | reverse complement strand
GATCCGCGGCGGGAGGCCGTGGAGGAGCCGCTCCGACGCCGGGATCCGCACCCACGACCAGCAGCCAGTCGCCGACCTGTACGCGCTGCCCGATGCCCAGCACCGCCTCGCGGACCTTGTGGCCCTCTACGTAGACACCGTTGGTGGAGCCACGGTCACTGACCACGAGCTGATCGCCCTGCCACAAGAAGGCACAGTGCCGTCCGCTGACGTGGGAACTCGGCAGGTGGATGTGGTTGTCGGCGCTACGACCGGCCGTGTTCTCACCTGGCTGTAGCGGGAAGACCTTGCCCTGTTCGGGACCGCGCAGAACCTCGAGTCTCATGCTCGCCCCACAGGCTCGAAGACCAGGGTGTCACCCGCCTGGGTGGCGCTGTGATGGATGACCCCGCAGGGCAGCTCCACCGCGCAGCGCGCTCCCCGATAGAAGCGGGTCATGCGCCACGGGCGGATACACTCCACCAGCCCCACGACCGTGGACTCCGGAGACAGGAAGATCACGTCGATGGGGTAGCGCATGAAGAACATATGGATGGAAGCGCAAGGCTCGAGCACGAGGGCGCTGCCAACAGGCAGATCCTCGGTGAGCATCAGGCCTCTGAAGCGTTGCCAGTAGCTGGTGGCCCGCGACCCGCGCTCGGCCAGGACCGTGCTGCGGGTGTCGTTCCGCACGCGGAAGCGCTCATCCACCGACGACCCCCGAGCCGTAGATGAAGTTGAGCACGATGGGGCCGAAGATCACGACGAAGACCGCGGGCATGATGCAGAGGATCAGCGGGAAGAGGATCTTCTGGGACGCGTGGGCGCCCATGCGCTCGGCGCGCTGGTAGCGCTGGGTGCGGATCAGGTCGGACTGGGCACGCAGCACCGGGCCGATGCTGGCACCCAGGATGTCGGCCTGGATGAGCAGCGCCGAAAACGACGACAGCTCCGCCATGTTGCAGCGATAGGCCAGGTTGCGCAGGGCTTGCTGGCGAGAAGCACCGATCTGGATCTCGCGGAGGAAGAAGGCGAGCTCCTCGATGAGCGGACCGGGCGTGGCCTTCTCGACCACCTTGTGTAGACCCGCCACGAAGTCCAGACCGGCCTCGACGCTGAGGGTGAGCAGGTCCATGACGTAGGGGAGCGCGCGCCGCATCTCGTCCTGACGACGCTTGACCTCGCCGTTGATCCAGATCTCGGGGAAGCTCGAGCCGAGCCCGATGACCAGGAGGTCCACTACGATGGGCTGATCCCAGCCGGTGATGATCTTGCAGAGCAGGCCGATGAACATGCACCAGAAGATCACGGCCATCACGATCTTGTAGGCGATAAACTCGTCGGTGCTCATGGCGCCGGTCATGCCGGCGGTGACGAACTGCCGCTCGACCCAGTCGCGGTAGCGCTGGGCCTTGATGCCGCGCACCAGGGGTACGAACATGCGGAAGAGGGGGCGCAGCACCTCGATGATGGGGCTGATCTGCCCCGAGGCCACACCCTGCAGGCCGAGCTGCTCCTCCATCCGCTTCTTCGAGTCGTCGGGCACCATGCCCGCCACCGCGATGAAGACCGCGACGGTGGTGACCAGGAGAAGGAGGAGGGAGATGGCCGGGATCATTGTCGGGGGATTCTACCAGGAAGGGTCATCCTACCCCAGGAGGGAGCGGGCCTCGGCCACATCCCGTGCGATCTGGGCGGTGAGCGCGGCCAGATCCGGAAAGCGACGTTCAGAACGTATCCTGCGTACAAAGTGAACTTCCAGCTCTCGCCCGTAGAGCTCGTCCTCGCCGTAGGTGCCTGGGGGCACCATGAGATGCACCTCGATGCCGAAGCTCTCGCCGTCGACCGTGGGGCGCGCCCCGAGGTTGGCGACAGCGGGCACAAGGCCGTTCCCGTCCACCTGGCCACGCACGGCGTAGACCCCAGAAGCCGGGATCAGCTCGGCGTCGGGCAGCAGGTTGGCGGTGGGAAACCCCAGCTGACGCCCCCTGCGGTCTCCGCGGACCACCGTGCCCCTGAGGGCGTAGGGACGCCCGAGCATCTCGGTGGCATCGGCCACGCGGCCGCCGCGGATACAGGCCCGGATGCGGGTGGAGGAAACGATGCGCCCATCGCGGGACAGAGGCAACACCACCTCGATGGGCAGCTCGGGCATGAGCTCGGCCACGGTGCCGGGATCGCCGGCCCGCTCGGCGCCGAAGCGGAAGTCGTGCCCCACCACCATGGCCGTTGGACGCAGGCGGCGGCCCAGGACCTCCTGCACGAACCACTCGGGGGAGCGCGCGGCCAGGGCGGGCGAGAAGCGCTCGAGGCAGACCTGGTCCACGCCCAGCTTGCCCAGCAGCGCTACCTTGTCCTCCACCGGCAGGATGCGGTGGGGCCCCCGACCGAAGATGGCCTGGGGCGTGGGCTCGAAGGTGTAGACCATGGCCGGGCGGCCCAGCTCCCGGGCGCGGTTCACCAGTCGCCGCAGCAGCACACGATGCCCCAGGTGAACGCCGTCGAAGTTGCCCACGCTGAGCACCGGGTGCTCGGCCCTGGACAGGCGAGAGGCGGACGAGAGCAGTACGATCGGTTCCATCGCCCACAACTTAGCGGGGCGGCCTCCGGTGGGCATGGGTCCCAACTCACCGATGTGGGGGGACAGCTTTCGGGAACCAT
>CAZHIK010001285.1:0-2641 GCA_964532635.1 uncultured Enterobacterales bacterium | reverse complement strand
GGACCTCTTCATCGGCATCGCCGGCCTCATCGGCGCCGGCAAGTCCACCCTGGCCACAGCCCTGGGCGAGCACCTCGGGCTCCCGGTCTACTACGAGCCGGTCGCCGACAACGAGTACCTGGCCGATTTCTACCGGGACACTCGGCGCTACGCCTTCGCCACCCAGATCTACCTGTTGAACCGCCGCTTCCAGCAGCACCAGGAAGTCATCTGGGCCGGTGGTGGTGGCGTACAGGACCGCACCATCTACGAAGACTCCGTCTTCGCCAAGACCCTGGTGGACCTGGACCTGATGGACGAGCGCGACTACCGCACCTACCTCGACCTGTTCAAGCACATGTCCAACTTCATGTGCCGCCCCAATGTGATCGTCTTCCTGGACCTCTCCCCCGAGTCGTCAATGGAGCGCATCACGGAGCGAGCCCGCGGCGTCGAGACCGGCATCACCGTCGAGTATCTCACCGCGCTCAACAAGAACTACCAGGCCTTTATCCGCCAGATCTCCCGCACGGTCCCCGTCATCAAGGTCAGCTGGGAGCAGTACCGCTCCCCCGCCGAGATGGCCGAGGTGATCCACAACGAGTACCTCCGCGGAAGCTTCCTGCGCGAGGTCCAGTGGAACCCCATCGCGGGCGTGTGAACGCATGGACTGGATCCAGACCTGGACCGGCAAGCGCTTTCGGCCGCTCGATCCCTCCCCCGGATCCATCGACATCCGCGACATCGCCCACGCACTGAGCCTGCTGTGTCGCTTCAACGGCCACTGCCACGGGTTCTACTCGGTGGCCGAGCACTGCGTGCGCATCTCCCACATCGTGCCCACCGAGCACGCGCTGTGGGGCCTGCTACACGACGCGGCCGAGGCATACATCTCCGACCTTCCCCGTCCCGTCAAGCGCCAGATCCCGGACTTCGTCACCTTCGAGGACGCGCTGCTGGACCGCATCATGGCTCACTACGGGCTGCCGGCCGACATGCCACCAGCGGTCAAGCGCGCGGACGACGTGCTGTTGGCCACCGAACAGCGGGACCTGATGGCCGACCCGCCCGAAGCCTGGGGCCACGAGGTCGAGCCCCTCGCCGAGCACATCGATCCCTGGTCTCCCCTTCGAGCCGAGAAGTCCTTCCTCGCACGATTCGACGAATTGTCTCGAGCTCGCGGTAGGATGGGGGGCGACGAGGAGCATTCATGAGCATCCGCATCCACGACCTGATGCACATGGCCTTCAAGCAGAAGGCCTCCGACATCCACGTGAGCGCGGGAGAGCGCCCAGCGCTGCGCATCGACGGCGAAATCCGGCGCCTGGACACCGAGCCTCTCAGCAGCGACATGGCGCGCCGGCTGGCCTACTCGGTCATGTCCGAGAAGCAGAAGACTACCTTCGAGAGCGAGTGGGAGATCGACTTCTCCATCGGCATCAAGGGGCTGTGCCGCTTCCGCGTCAACGTCTTCACCCAGTCCAAGGGCGTGGGCCTGGTCATGCGCCAGATCCCCACGAAAGTACTCACACTCGAGGACCTCAAGCTCCCGCCGGTCTTCACCCACATCGCCAACTACCGCCGGGGCATCGTGCTGGTCACCGGCCCCACCGGCAGCGGCAAGTCCACCACCTTGGCCGCCGTCATCGACTACATCAACAAGCACCGGGCCGAGCACGTCCTCACCATCGAGGACCCCATCGAGTTCGTGCACTCCCCCCACAAGTGCATCATCAACCAGCGCGAGGTGGGCACCCACACCGTCAGCTTCGCCAACGCGCTGCGGTCCGCCCTGCGCGAGGACCCCGACGTCATCCTGGTGGGCGAGCTCCGCGACCTCGAGACCGTCAGCCTGGCGCTGACCGCCGCCGAGACCGGCCACCTGGTCTTCGGCACCCTCCACACCAACTCCGCCCCCGAGACCATCGATCGCCTGATCGACGCCTACCCCCACGAGCAGCAGGCTCAGGTGCGCACCATGGTCTCCACCGCCCTGCAGGCCGTGGTCTCCCAGATGCTCCTCAAGGGAGCCCAGGGCGGCCGCGCCGCGGCGATGGAGATCATGATCGTCAACTCCGCGATCCGGAACCTCATCCGCGAAAACAAGCTCTTCCAGATCCCCTCCATGATGCAGACCGGCACCAAGGTGGGCATGCAGACCATGGAGGTGGCGGTCAAGAACCTCGCGTTGTCGGGAAAGATCACGCGCCAGACCGCCATTGACGCCCTCAACAAGCCCGACCTGTTCGAAGAGCACCGAGCCCTGGGCACCGGCAACGCCGACCGCCGCAACCGCAAGCGAGGCCGCTGACGAGCCATCCGTCGACACGAAGGTCGCCGCAGGCGCGATACCAGCGGCGACCATCGGTGCCGGGGAGCAGGCCTCAGTGGGGCCGAACCGCTAGTAGTCCTCGAGCTCCTTCGGCTTGTGGCGAGCCAGGATGACGATCAGGGACATGAAGCCCAGCACCACCAGCGCCACGGGACCGATGAACAGCGGGTTGGTGGGGCGGTAGCGGATGGAGTAGACGAACCAGCCGCCGAGGCCACCCACAGGCTGCTCACCGCCGTTGGGGCCGGTGAAGCGGGTGTTGGTGAGCGTGCTGCGGAAGGAATCGTCGATACTACCCGTCGCGGTGCCCGAGCGGGCCCAGCCGACCAT
>CAZHIK010001284.1:0-2644 GCA_964532635.1 uncultured Enterobacterales bacterium | reverse complement strand
GGTGAAGGCGTACAGGTCCGGCCGAGCCCGCTTGACGCCGGTGGCGACCGCGGGAGCGCGACCGTGCGAGGCCTCGATCATGTCGCAGTTGAAGTACTTGTAGGCCAGCACGGAGCAGCCCACCGGGCACACTCCCACGGTCTTCTCCCGGATGTTCAGCTCATCCAAGGCCTCGGCCACCAGCCGGTGGCCCACGCCGTGGAGACAGCCCGGGCAGTAGTGGGTAGGCATGGGGTGCAGAGACTTGGGGTAGTCGAAGACGACCTTGGCTTCGGTTTCGCTCATGGGTGCCTCCTAGCCGCACAGCTCGCGGAGCTTGTCCGCGATCTCGCCGGGGGTGGGGACCATGCCGCCGACGCGGCCGTAGAAGTGGACCGGGACCTTCTCGACCACGGCCATCTTGACGTCCTCGATCATCTGCCCCATGGACATCTCGACATCGAGGATGAATTCGACCTGGTCGGTGTACTTCTTGAAGGTGGCGTAGGGGAAGGGCCACAGGGTGATGGGGCGGATGAGCCCGACCTTGTAGCCTTCGGCCCGGAGCTGGGCGATGGCGGTCTTGCAGATACGGGCGGTGGTGCCGTAGGCGGCGATGCACACCTCGGCGTCGTCCATCAGGTACTCCTCGACCCGCACCTCCTTGCGCTCCAGCTCGGCGTACTTGCGGAACAGGTGGTGGTTGTGCTCCTCGAGCAGCGAAGGCTCGAGGTACAGGGAGTTGACCACGTTCTTGTCGCGGCCTTCGCAGCCCGTGGTGCACCAGGACTTGTCGTAGTTCTTGGGCTCGTAGTCCTTGAAGACCACCGGCTCCATCATCTGCCCGATCAGGCCGTCACCCAGGATCATCACCGGGTTGCGGTACTCGTCGGCGAGATCGAAGGCGTCCATCACCAGATCGGCCGCTTCCTGGATGGAGGAGGGCGCGATGACGATGTATCGGAAGTCGCCGTGGCCGGGACGGGTGGACTGGAAGTAGTCCGACTGGGAGGGCTGGATGCCGCCCAGGCCCGGGCCGCCGCGCATGATGTTGACGCAGACGATGGGGAGCTCGGCACCCGCGCAGTAGGACAGGCCTTCCTGCTTCAAGGAGATGCCCGGGGAGGAGGACGAGGTCATGACCCGCGCCCCCACCGCGGCGGCGCCGTAGATCATGTTCGAGGCTGCGACCTCGGACTCGGCCTGCACGAAGTGCCCGCCTTCGATCTCGTACAGTCGCTTGGACATGTACTCGGGGATCTCGTTCTGGGGAGTGATGGGGTATCCGAAGAACAGCTTGCAGCCCACCCGCACAGCGGCCTCGGAGAGAGCCTCCGCGCCCTTCATGAGGAGCTTCTCTGCCATGATTCCTCCTAGCCCGCGGCCTTGCGGGGCTTGCGAGGCTTGCGGTAGACGGTGATGGCCACGTCGGGGCAGGTCACGGCGCACATCTGGCAGGCGATGCAGCGGCTGGCGTCGACCTGCACGGCGTAGTGGTAGCCCTTGAGGTTGATTTCCTTGCCCAGCTCGACGATCTGTCGGGGGCAGGTGACCACGCACAGGCCACAGCCCTTGCAGCGGTCACGATCGACTTCGATCCGGTTTCCCATGGGGGATATCCTCCTCCTGTGGGGTTGAGTCAGTTCTGCTTTGGCCGACCGAGCGGCGCGGCCTGGCGTGCGCGGATCTGCTCGCGCATCACCCGACTGCGCTGGTCGCGCGGCGGCGCGAAGCGGGTGGGGTCTTCGTACCAAGGCGGAAAGAGATGGCGCTGGATGGGCATGACGGGCACGCCACCGGCGGTGTCGGGGAGCAGCTGCTCCGTCAGCTCGCCCATCACCGCCAGGAAGGCCACAGGCAGGCCGAGCTCGCGGCCAGCGTCGAGCACGGTCTGGTGTCCGGCCTTGATCACCGCAGGAGTGGTCTCGCCGCCCAGGTTGGGGTTCGAGATCAGCGCGGTGACGGGCAGCCGAGCGCTCTGCTGCACCCGGGCAATGGTCTCGCCGATGCCCTCGACGTGGCCGGTCCAGGGTCGGCGGTCGTTGAGCACCATGTAGACCTGGTGGGGACGCTCGGCGATGAAGGGCGCGAAGCGGGCCAGGGCCCGAGCGCCGGCGTCGTCGCCGCCCACGTCGAGGATCAGGTGGGTGTTCGGGTCTTCGATTGCGCCGCGTACTGCGGGGACCACGATGGGCAGGTCGGCCTCTGCCAGCTCGCCTTCCGGGGCCAGCACCCGCACCCCCGCTGCCTCGAGCTCATCGCGCAGCTCGCGGGAGCGGAAGAAGGGGTTGACCAGATCGAGGTCGGCGATGGCGACGTTCACGCCCTCGGAAGCCCGCTGGAAAGCCCAGTTCAGAGCGACCTCGGTCTTGCCGCTGCCGTACGCGCCGACGAAGATCCGGATGCGCTCACCCATGGAACACTCCAAGAGAAGAAGCCGGACGCCCGTGGCGAGAGGCAGCACGGTCCGTGCCGGGACGGGCACATATCGGCCCCCCCTTTCCCTCTCAAGCGACCGACCTGCCCACAGAGCGCAAGCCCGGACAAACCCGATCCACGTCAGGAATCGGGGGGCTGAACTTGATAGAGCCCCCACCCACCCCCGGGAACGCCATGCCTCACACCTCGCCCCTCCTCGTCGGCCTGGTCGGAGGCACCGCCTCAG
>CAZHIK010001283.1:0-2651 GCA_964532635.1 uncultured Enterobacterales bacterium | reverse complement strand
CTCCGCCGCGCCACCCTTCGAGCATCCCTGTGTCTACGGCATCGACATGTCCATCAAGCGGGAGATGATCGCCTCGAAGTACAGCGTGAAGCAGATCGCCCGCTACATGGGCGCCGAGACCGTGGTCTACCAGCAGCTCGAGGACCTCCAAGCGCTGTATGGCGATCTGCCCTGTTGCTTCGCCTGCTTCTCGGGCGAGTACCCCACCGATCTGTCCGCCAGCGAGCTCGAGGAGATCGAGCAGGAGAGGGTATGCTCCAAGACCAAATAGAGACCGTCGTCATCCTGGACTACGGCGGGCAGTACACCCACCTGATCGCCAAGGCCGTGCGCGGCCTGGGTGTCTACAGCCGCATCGAGCAGCCCGAGACCTTCGAACCCGCCGAGGGCAACCTCGTGGGAATCGTGCTCTCCGGCGGCCCAAGCTCCGTCTACGAGGCCGGGGCTCCCGGCCTGCACTTCGATCCCATGGCGTTGGACGTGCCCGTGCTGGGCCTGTGCTACGGCCACCAGCTGCTCGCCCGCGCGGTGGGCGGCCAGGTGCACGGCGAGGGCGAGGGTGAGTACGGCCTGGCCGAGGCCCACTGCAGCCAGGATGCCACGCTGTTCAGAGGCCTGGAAGCTCAGCAGACGGTGTGGATGTCCCACCGCGACCGGGTGGTGGAGATCCCGCTTGGCTGGAAGGTCACCGCCTCCTCCCCTTCCGTTCCCATCGCCGCCTTCGAGTCCCCCGACGCGCGCATCTTCGGGCTCCAGTTCCACCCGGAGGTCAGCCACACACCAGCCGGCACCGCCATCCTCGACCGCTTCATCGAGCGCTGCACCGCTCGGCGCAGCTGGGATCCCGGCAGCTACACCGATCTGCTGGTTCGCCAGGCCCAGGAGCGAGTGGGAGACCGCGAGGTCTTCTTGCTCGTCAGCGGAGGTGTGGACTCCCTGGTCACCCTGGCCCTGCTCATCCGGGCGTTGGGGCCGGAGCGGGTGCACTCCCTGCACGTCGACACCGGCTTCATGCGGCTCGGGGAGTCCGCCCAGATCATGGAGTACCTGTCGGAGCTGGGCTTCGACAACCTGCGCCTGGCGGAGGCCGAGGCTCGCTACCTCGGGGAGCTGGACGGTGTGGTGGAGCCCGAGCGAAAGCGCCACATCATCGGCAAGCTCTTCGTCGACGTGGTCAGTGACGAGGTCCAGCACCTCGACCTGGCGGACGACTGGCTGCTGGCCCAGGGCACCATCTACCCCGACAGCATCGAGTCCGGCGCCACCGCCAAGGCCGCCACCATCAAGACCCACCACAACCGTGTCCCCGAGATCCAGGCTCTGATCGACGCGGGCCGCGTGGTCGAACCCCTGCTCGACCTGTACAAGCACGAAGTGCGCGATGTGGGCCGAGAGCTGGGCCTGCCCGACCACCTGGTCGACCGTCACCCCTTCCCCGGTCCCGCCCTGGCCATCCGGGCCCTGTGCACCGACCAGGCCACCCCTCCCGCCGGCTACGACGCCGACGCAGCCGAGCTGTCCCAGCTGGCCAGCCACCACGGGATGCTCGCGGTGGTGCTGCCGGTGCGCTCGGTGGGGGTCCAGGGCGACTCCCGCACCTATGCCCACCCAGTGGCCATCTGGTATCCGGACGGGCGGGCTCCGGACTGGGATGGCATCCAGGCCTGCGCGGCGGACCTGGTGAACCGCTTCCGCAGCCTCAATCGGGCCGTGTTCGTGCCCAGGGGCCTGGATCCCACCGGTCTCGAGCTGCGGCCCACGGTGCTCACCAAGCCCGGGATGGACCTGCTGCGCCAGGTCGACCACGTCACCCACGAGCTCACCGCGCACTGCTCCGAGATCTGGCAGATGCCCGTGGTGGCTCTGCCCCTGTACGAAGGTGACCGCCAGGCCTTCGTGCTGCGCCCAGTGTGCTCCCGCGACGCCATGACCGCCGACTTCTACCGCATGGAACCAGCCTTGCTGGCCCGTGTGGCGGCCGCGGTGGGCGACATCGACGGTGCCGGGATGCTCCTGTACGACGTCACCACCAAGCCCCCGGGGACCATCGAGTGGGAGTAGCCATGCGCATCGTCAACGCTCGCTGGCTGCCCCCTCACGGCGCCTGGACCAACGGCGTGATCCACATCACCGACGGTCGGCTGAGGCTCGAGCCGGGAGCGAAGGCCACCGCCGGTCCCGGTGACCTCGATGCGGCTGGTATGCGGGTGCTCCCGGGCTTCGTCGACCCCCACGCGCACCTGCGGGAGCCGGGTCAGCTCTACAAAGAAGGCGTGCGCAGTGGCACCCGCGCGGCCCTTGCGGGCGGTGTCACCACCGTGCTTGCCATGCCCAACAACAAGCCGCCCACCTCCACCCCCGCCAGGCTCGAGGTCAAGCGGGACCGCTTTCGTCGCAAGAGCCTGGCCAACTGGGGCCTGTTCCTCCAGGCCACACCCCGACTCACCGACCTGGACCAGGCCACCGCCATCGCACCCGGCATCTGTGCGCTGAAGGTCTACATGGCCAAGAGCTCAGCCCACCCGGGGGTGAACGAACCGCGTCACCTGCTGGACCTGTTCCGTGCCTGGCCCGTGGTCGCGGTCCACGCCGAAGACGACACCTGCTTCTGCGACGGGCCCTTCGACATGCGTCGCATCGCTCACCATGTC
>CAZHIK010001282.1:0-2662 GCA_964532635.1 uncultured Enterobacterales bacterium | reverse complement strand
GGATCGGCGCCGCCCCTAACCAAGCCCGTAGGCGCGGCATAGGCCCTTTGACACCCCAGCTTCGCGCATTCGACATGGCGATCCCGGGGGTCTCGGGGATTGCGGTCCGCAAACGGGGGATATGGGCGGAGCTACCTTGATTTCCGACCCAGGGGTTTTTTTGGGCGACGACTTCAGGCCTGGGCCACCGGGAGGTCTGGGGCCGCCAGCTTAGCCATGCGGTGCCGGTCCGCGGCGGTGCCGGACAGGTGCAGCCACTTGAGCTGGCCCGACAGGGCCCCCTCGGCCAGGCGCAGGTCCCGGTACCGATCGAAGGCGTCGGGGACCAGCGGGATCACCCGCGGAGGCTTCAGGCGCAGGGACGAGCGCTTGGCCTCGTACTCGACGTTGACCTCGGCCAGGGAGCGGTCCACCGCGCGGGCGAAGGCAAGGCGATCCTGCTGCTGTGTGGGGAAGGGAAACTCCACGTACAGATCGTAGCGGGCGGCGTCGGGGTCGGCCCAGCCCACGAAGAAGCCGGTTGCGGTGCCCGTGTTGCGCTCGGCCCGGCCCATCGCCTCGATGAGCTGGGCCTCGCTGAGCTTCTCACCCTGCAGGCTGGTGATGCCCTTGCCCTTGTACAGGAAGCGCAGCACAGGCGCCTGGCCGAAGCGCTCGAGCACCTCCACCACGTCGTTCATGTCGTAGCGGTACAGGCCGGAGAAGGTGGTGATGTGCACGAAGTAGCGCTCCCCGACCTCCAACTGGTGGGCCATGTAGAAGCGGCGGTCGGGGGAGTCACCCTCTTCCTCGCGTGAGAACTCGTAGAAGGCGTTCTGCACCTGCAGCACCGAGCCGTCGTTGTGGGGCAGGATGACGTCGGTTGCGGTGAGCTCTGAGGCGATGTAGCCGAAGTCCACCATGGGGATCTCGCCGTACCAGGGCTCGAGCTGAGGCAGGACCAGGCGGCAGTTGCCGTGCTTCCAGGTGTGGACCAGCTTCAGGTTCGGCCAGTAGTCCTGGGGGCGCAGGCGGCCGTGCTCCTCGAGCAGGGCCTCGAGCATCGCTGCGCGGACTGGATCCGGCCGCAGTCGGGCCTCGCAGTGCTCTCGGATGGTGGGGTCCATGGGCATGTCCGCGCGGAGTGTGCCGTCGCGGATGTCACGGATGATCAGCTCGCTCCATGCGTCGGCGCGGGTGGCCATGTTGGCCACGGTGGCCGGGTTGCCCGTGAAGATGCAGCTGATGTTGCAGCCCAGGGAGAAGCGCAGCAAGGTGTAGAGCTTGGTGAGGTAGTCCCGGATGCCCAGGGCGCTCTCGGGCTCCGGGTAGACGCTCTTCATGAAGTCGGGGATGTTGCTGTACACCAGCCCGGACAGCGAGCCGTAGGGCGTGCCGTCCGGGGTGTGGCCCTCGACCGCAGGGCTCACCATGGCCAAGGCGCGGCCCGCGTACATGCCGGGGTGGTGCCGCATCAGGTTGTACAGCCACAGCTTGCTGCGGTTGCGGATGGTTCGCTCGAGGGCCTTGGGGGTGACCGGCAGCAGCTTGGGCTGGGCCGTGGTGCCGATCGAGCGGTTGTACATCAGGGGCTTGCCCGGGAAGAGCACACCTTCTTCACCACGGGCGTGGCGGTCGACCCATGGGCGGTGGTCCTCGTAGTCGCGCACGGGGATGGCGTCCTGGAAGTCCCTGTGGCTGCGGATCCTGGTGAAGCGGTGCTGGCGGCCCACCTCGGTGTCGGCCGCGTAGTCCAGGATCTCGCGCATCACGGCGAGCTGCGTGGCCTTGGTGTCCTGGCAGGCGGCCTCGAACTGTCGGTAGAGCCTACGCCCGGGGATTGCCAGGATCCGCTCGAGGTTGCGGGTCAGGACGCTGTCCATCATGCCTTGCAGGCCGGTGCGGGGGGGCTTGACACCGATGTAGGTCGTCATGGGGTCTCCCGGTCGGCCGCGCGGTCGCGGTCGTAACCATGGAGCTTGCCCTCCATGAGATCCTTGTAGTGCGTCGCGTCGGCGGCTCCGTCGGTGGGCACCCAGCTGCCCAGGAACTCGATGCTCACCCGGGTGCGGCGGCGTCCGATCAGCTCGATGAGCTGCGGGATCATCCCCCTGTTCACATCCCACTCGAGCTGCTTGCGGTCGGGAAGGTAGTCGATCACGCAGGCCTCGATGCGCTTGCCTTGGCGCTCGGCCTCGAGGAAGCAGAAGGGCTTGAAGGGGCGTCGCTCGGCACCAGGGCTGGCGCGACCTTCTGGGAAGACGATCAGGCGCTCGCCGTCACCCAGCACTCGCTGAACGCCCTCGCGGGCCGAACGGCGGCTGGCCTCGCTGCCGCGGTCGACGAAGACGTGGCCGTGCTTGCCCAGGGCCCCCCCGAAGTACGGAGCCTTGCGCATCTCGCCCTTGATGATGAAGACCGCCGGGAAGTACGACAGCAGCACCGGCACGTCCAGAAAGCCCATGTGGTTGCAGATCACGATGTCGCCCATGGGACCGGAGCGCTCGTTGAGGGGGACCACGCGCACCCCCATGATCCAGGCCAGGCCTGTTCCCCAAAGGCCGATGATGTCGGTGCCGTAGACCTCGCGCCAGCGGGGCACCAGGAGCCGTCGCAGGAGCATGAACCAGTGCAGCCACAGGGTCCAGGACCGGTCTCTGGATGCAGCCCCGTGGTACTTTGA
>CAZHIK010001281.1:0-2663 GCA_964532635.1 uncultured Enterobacterales bacterium | reverse complement strand
CTTCTGCACCCTGATGCGGCGCCGCTTCGACACGGCCCGCATCGTGGCCCTCGGTCACGACTGCGACCTGGCCCTTGTAGAGCCCGTCGACCCCGAGGTGATCGCTGACCTCGAGCCCCTCGAGCTGGGGGACTTCCCCACCCAGGGCGACGAGGTCCTCACCCTCGGCTACCCCGCGGGCGGTCGCTGGTTGTCCACCACCCGAGGTACGGTGTCGCGCATCGATGTCATCTCCTCGGTCCACAGCGGTGGTAGCTCACACCTCTCGGTCCAGACCGATGCGGCCATCAACCCCGGCAACTCCGGCGGCCCGGTGATGCGTGAAAAAGAGGTCGTCGGCGTGGCCTTCCAGGCCGCCGCGCGGCTCGAGAACGTCGGCTACTTCATCCCCATTCCGGTGGTGGAACACTTCCTCGAGGACGTGGCCGACGGTGAGTACGACGGCTTCCCGCGGTTGGACATGTTCGTGGCCAACCTCGATAGCCCGGCGGCCCGTCGGCGCGCTGGCATGGATGAAGACGAGACCGGCGTCCAGGTCGACTTCGTCCACCCGGCCAGCCCAGCCCACGGTGTGCTGGTCAACGGCGACATCCTGCTGTCTCTCGACGGTGAGATCCTCGCCAATGACGGCACCTTCAGCGCCCACGACCAGCGCCTGCAGCTCGAGGCCATCCTCGATCGCTTTCAGGTGGGCGATAGCGTCCCCGCCCGGGTGCTGCGCGATGGCGAGCGCCTGGATCTGGAGCTGCCGGTGGGCCCGTCGGTCTACCCCGACCGCGCCTACGAGACCCTGCCCACCTACGTGGTCTACGCCGGGCTGGTCTTCGTGCCCATGGAGCGCGAGTACGTCGAGGTCATGGGCATCTCCAAGAACCACGACATCCTGTGGGAGTACGCCTACAAGCAGCTCGAGTCCGCCGACGAGGTGGTGCCCGGTCGCGTTGTGATGCTCCGACGCCTCGATCACGCCGTCAACGCCACCGTCGGCCTGAGCGGCAGCGTGGTGCTCGAGAAGGTCAACGGACACGAGATCTTCGACCTGGACGATCTCGTGGAAGCACTCGACGGCAACGATGACCGCTTCCAGGTCTTCGACTTCGCCTACGTCGACCATGTCGTGGTGCTCGACCGCGAAGCGGCCGACGCCGCCCACCAGGAAATCCTCCAGCTCTACGCTGTCACCCCGGATCGTCGCCTGTGAACCTCGCAATCATCATCGTCGCTCTGCTGCAGGTGGCCTTCGCGGGCCCGACCTACGACGACCGTGTGGTCCAGCTCAAGGTCACCTGGCAGCGCTGGGAGCGCTATCAGCCCTGGTCCAAGACCAACCCCACCCTGCGCGTCTCCCAAGCGGTGGTGGTCGAAGGCCTGCCCGGCCAGGGGCCTGCCCTCCTCACCACCGCCCAGATGGTCCAGGACGCCACCCACGTGCGCGTCAGCAAGAAGGGCGAGCCCTCGGAGTTCCCGGCTCGCGTCGTGCTCGCCGACCGCGAAGCCAACCTGGCCTTGATCGTGGTCGAGGACTCCTCGTTCTTCGACGGGCTCCAGCCGGTCAAGCTGGCCAAGAAGCCCCTGGTCTCGGGCCAGGTGGTGGTGGCCCGCTGGCGCGACAACCAGATCGAGACCTCTGGAGGATCCGTCGCCAGGGGCACCTCGGTGGAGTCCATGACCGGCTCGGTGCGCTTTGCTGGTGTGCGCATCCAGACCGACATCTCCGGCGGCGGCTGGGCCGAGCCCGTGTTCCTGAAGGGCCAGCTGGTGGGCATCGCCACCTCGGCGTCCAGCAACGAGCTCATCATCATGCCCTCGGCCTTCTTCGGAGCCTGGCTGGAAGAAGCTCGCCGCACGGGCGAGGTGCGCCCCTGGGCGGGTCGGCTGGGTGCCACCTTCCAGGCCATCCGCTCGCCAGCCCTGGCGAACTGGCTGGGGCTGAGCGAACCCCAGGGTGTGCTGATCTCGAGCGTGGCCCAGGGCAGCTCTGCCTGTGGTGTGCTGCGCGAAGGTGACGTGCTGCTGGAGTTCGCCGGTATGCCCCTCGACGGCAGCGGCAACGTCATCGACCCCAACTACGGCAAGCTGTGGTTCGGCTATCTGCTCTCCGCCTACCACGCCGGCGACAGCATCTCGTTGAAGGTCCTGCGTGACGGCAGCGTGCAGGACCTCGAGATGACCCTGCGCTCCTACACCAGCTCCAGCTGGATGATTCCTCGCGACCGCACCGTGGCCCCCGCCTACCTCATGGCTGGCGGCCTGGTGTTCAGGGAGCTGGACGACGCCTACGGCGGTCACTCCACCGAGCTGTCCATCGTCCACCAGCTGATGACCCAGTCCCAGACCCCGGAGCAGCGCCGTGTAGTGGTGCTCTCCTATGTGCTCGCCGATCCCTACAACCTCGGCTACCACGGCTTCGAGGATCTCCCGGTGGCCACCATCAACGGCCGCGAGGTGGATCTGATCAGCGACGCCCTCGAGGCCCTGCAGCACCCCGAAGACGGCTACCACGTCATCCGTATGCGCCCCAACCCTCGGCTCAACGAGATCGTCCTGGACGCCTCGGAGCTCGACGCCGTCACCGAGCGCATCGCCATGTCCTATGGCATCCCCTCGGTCTACCGGGCCGAGGTGCCCCCGCCGGAGCTGGGGGGTGACTGCGGGGAGTAGCT
>CAZHIK010001280.1:0-2669 GCA_964532635.1 uncultured Enterobacterales bacterium | reverse complement strand
GGGCGAGGAGAGCTGACTCCCCTGCCCTAACGATCCCGCAGCATCACCGGCGAGTTCACGATGTGGATGAAGTCCATGACCAGATCCCCATCGTCCAGATCCGCCTCGCTGAGGGAGACCTTGCGCAGCTGGTGGCGGGCCACACTCAACTCCGCCCAGTAGCCCTGCAGATCACCCGCAGGGGTGAAGCTGTTGGTGGCGGCGGGCAGGAGCTGCAGCTGGTCGGTGGGGATGGTGAAGCTACCCTCGGCGTCGTCGGCGTGGGCCACCAGGCGGCCCACCTCGGTCATCCAGACTGGATCGTCCTGGTCTGCGTCGTAGACCCGCAGCTCGATCATCAAGAAGTCGAGCCCGCTGTCGGGAGCGGTGCCGGGATCCCAGCTGACGACCAGGTCGCTGCCCCGCATGATCGCTACGTCGCCGGCCAGCAGGTCCGAAGCCGATCCCAGGCCCGATCCTTCGGAGCGCAGGCGCACGCTCTCGAGGTCCAGCAGGCCTTCGACCCTGCCCAGGTCGTGGTACTCACCCAGGCGGGTCAGATCGACGTCCCAGGCTGTGCCCTCGGGCAGGTCGGCGGGGCCCAATGTGCCAGCCACCCCCTGGTGGAAGTACCAGCCGGAGTAGCCGTCGTACAGCAGCTCGACGCCGGTGGCGTCGCCCACCAGATCTCCGGCCTGGACGGTCACCGTGGCGCTGCCCATGATGCCTACGGAGTCGAAGGTGTGGCCACCGCCGTAGTCCTCGTGGACCCAGCTGCCCAACAGCACGCCGGTGGCGCCAGCAGGCTGGCCGTCGACCTCGAGAGTCTGGCTGTAGCCATCGGTGATGGACAGCTCCTGCTCGTAGCAGCCGTCGGGGCCGTAGAGCATGGCCACCGGGCCCTCGAAGCTCACCGCATCCGGGTACTCCTGGTACCAGTAGTAGTACTGGCGGAGCAGGGCGTCGCGATCGAGGATGATCTGCAGGTCGCGCTCGAAGTCCCTGGGGGTGGTGATGCCGATGAGCTCGTCTTCGGCGTGGACCCCGTAGATGTAGGGCACGCCGGTGGGCCGCCGGTCGTCCGGGCCCCAGTAGTGGATCTCACCCACGGCCGGCAGGGTGGACAGCTCCACCATGTCGGCCTGATCACCGGAGAAGCCGGGCTGGGGACCGCTGCCGTCGAAGGCATAGGCCGCGGCGTAGCCAAGCTCGGTGCCGCACCAGTAGGCGTAGTCCCACTCGGCCTTGGGGTTGGCCTGACTCCAGACCTCTACCGGGCAGTCGATCTTGTACAGGGTGGCGCTGGCCACCTCGTCGGTCCAGTAGGCCTGACCGCGGATGTCGTAGGTGAAGGCGCCCTCGGCGGTGACCACACCGGCGTCGGTGACCACGGCCACGTCCACCACACCTCCGCCGGGGGCGCCGGCGGGCAGGGTGACCTCGACGGAGCCCGCGCTGGCCTGGACGATGGTGGCGTTGCGGGTGCCCACCACCACGGTGCGGGCGCTGGCGAGATCGCTTCCGCGGATGGTGAGGGTCTCACCGCCGTGGAGGCTGTCGACGCTCACAGGCTCGACGCCCGAGATGGTGGGGCCTCCCGATTCTTCGAAGTAGTCGGGGTAGGGATCGGGGGCGCAGGAGAGCAAGATGGGGAGGAGATACATCATGGCGCACTCACCCTGGTCCAGACGACGTCTGCGACTCGTGTTCGCACCGGGGTGATGGACACGCGCTTGCCGTTGAAGGTGAGCACATCATCGACCTCCACGCTCCCCTCGGTCATGCGGGCCATGGCCAGGACCACGCCCGCTCGCTCGTTGAGGTCGGTGCTGTCGTCCAAGGTAGCCAGCATGTCCGGGGTGATGCTGAAGGAGCCGTCGTCGGCGACGGTGCAGGCCAGCTCTCCCAGCACGTGCCAGCCGGACCCCTCGTCGCCGACGCAGAGGCCGTCGCGACAGGTGAAGCCCGGGCCGCACGCACTGTTGCAGTCGCAGGAACCTTCGTCGCCCCAGCCGATGTAGCGCAGCACGATGGTGACGGGCTCGGGGGTGGACGCCGGGGTCCAGGTGATCTCCATGGGGCCGTTCCAAGGACCTGGAACCCGCACCTCGTTCCCTGCAGGCGCCCGAACGGTCTCGCCACCGACGGCCAGATCGGCCAGCGCTGTGGGGAAGCGCAAGGGCGCGCCCTCGAGGGGATAGGGCACAGCCCCGATGGTGGAGTCGAGCGGTGGGACGGTGCCGGGGAAGCTCAGGGTGTAGTCGGCTCCGCTGCGCCAGGTGTCCGGCAGGTGCTCGTGGTCCTGGATCACCGGCATCAGCCGCCCGCCGTAGCCCGCGTACCAGCTCTCTCCCGCTGGGCGGTGGTGGGTCGAGGGATCACGCTCGAGCACGATGCGGCCGCCGTCGGCGTCGGTCAGCGCGATGTGATCGCCCACGTCGACGTACTCCATGAAGGAGAAGTACCCGCTGATGGTGAGCCGGGTGGTGCAGGCGTCGGCGCCATCCTGGAGGGGCGGGCCGGGGCTCACGAAGGACGAGTTGCGATCGAAGCCCACGTCGGCCGGGTAGCCGAAGTAGGCGTAGCCCACGGTGGCCGAGGTGCCGTCGGGCCGGGGGGAGTCGCCGTACAGCCCGGTCAGCCCGTGGCCCAGGTTGGTGCCATGGAACTGGAAGCGGGCGTACTCGATC
>CAZHIK010001279.1:0-2672 GCA_964532635.1 uncultured Enterobacterales bacterium | reverse complement strand
TTCTTCCATAATGATCGTCGAACCTGAGCTTTCAGGTTTCGACGCACGCTGCTAGTTCATAGATCCCTCTCCTCCCGGGGAGAGGTGGCCCTTCGAGATCAGCCCCCCTCGCGCTCCGGCGCCTCCGCCGCGACGAACGAAATCAGCATCCTGTCCGACGAGATCTTCTCGTACCCCTCGGGCAGGAGGGGCAAGGGGGACGCCGCCCGCACCGCCTCCAAGCAGGACAGGTCGAAGGCTTGGTGGCCCGAGCCGGCCTGGATCCT
Source organism: uncultured Enterobacterales bacterium (assembly GCA_964532635.1). Lineage (GTDB taxonomy): Bacteria > Myxococcota_A > UBA796 > UBA796 > JAFGLY01 > CALDOK01. The sequence continues at coordinate 2,406 of CAZHIK010001279.1, read as the reverse complement.
GACGTCCAGGACCACGCCGTCTTCCGCCAGCTCCACCAACACCCTGGCCGACAGCTCCGGCTGCTCCAGGACCACCTGTGCGGGCGGGTTCCATCTGGGCATGACCCTGGCGCGCAGTGCCAGCAGGTAGTGAGCCAGCTGGGCGTCTGCCGGGGTCGCTCGCGGCGGCTGCGTGGCGAGGGCCTCGGTGAGCGTGTCGAGGAGCTCATCGGGCGCAGGCTCGTCCACGGTGGCCGGTGCGGACTCCGTCGCGGCGGCCGGCGGCGGATCGTGGTGGGCCGAACAGCCGAGCAGCGCCAGGGTCAGACTTGGGCCGACGGGAAGCCGGGGAGTCATTCCACCTCCTCACCTTCTCCCAGCCGTCCACCCTCGTCCACGTACCGCTGCAGCCGATCCGCCCGCCCCTGATCGCGCTGCGCCCGCGCCTTCTCCAGCATGGCCTTTTCGAGCTTCTCGGAGGAGAACAGCAGGCGCATCACCGCGTTCCAGCCTCCCGGGCCAGGGGCGTCGAACAGGCCCCGATCGCGGTGGTAGGCGTAGTCGGCGCGCATGATCATGCCCTTGCTCGCGGCCAGGTCGCGGAACGCCCAGCCCGAGGCGCGGACCTGGAAGCGGTCGGGGTGGGACCAGCCCTCGTCCATGGCGCGGTCCAGGTCTTCCACGGCCTGGCGGACCGTGGCGGCGTAGGCCGTCGGATCGGCGGTGCTGCGTGGCAGAGAGGCCACGATGCGGGCGCCGGTCTTCGACACCACATTGTCGAGGATGCCCGTGGCGTAGCGATCCAGATCCCCACCGCCGGCGGCCGCTACCACCGCGTGCTTGGCCTGCCAGCGGGGCCGGTGGGCCAGGTCCCAGCCACGGTCCATGAAGGCCTTGAGCGCCGGGTCGATCAGCCCCGTGGCGCTGGCGGCGATGTACACCAGGCCGTCGGCCCGCTCCAGGCGCTGGCGCACGGCGGCGTAGTCGTCCTTCAGCACGCAGACGCCCTCGGGGCGGGTGCCGCAGAGGTAGCAGCCCACGCAGGGCTTGATCTCGTGCTCGCCCAGCTCCAGCACCTCGATGCCGTTTCGGGAGCCGCGCCGGAAGGCGTCCACCAGGTCGCGGGCCGCGGGGTTGCTCTCCAGGCGCCCGCCCAGCAGCGCCACGATGGTCTTGTCGCCGCCGGCCTCGCTGGGCTCCACCGGAGCGGACTGCTCCGGAGCGAAGCCTTCGCCCGGGTGGGCCGAGGACAGCAGGCGGCGCTCCACCGGAGCGTGGAACCTCGCCGGTCGGTAGCCACTGGCGAGGGCGCGATCCATGCGGCCCGCCAGCACCCGCAGGGCCTGCTCGGTGAGCGCCTCGTCGCCGATGGGGCCCATGAAGGGGCTGGCCTCGGCCGAGACGTCCCCGAGGTATGCGAAGCCAAGCTGCTCGCTGACGAAGCGGACCCGCTCGAGGGCGAAGTCGTCTCCCACGCCGCCCGAGGTCATCACCGCCGCCGCGAGCTTCCCGCTGAAGTCGTGGCCGGGCTGGGTGAACAGCTTGTCGAGCAGCCGGTGCAGGTGGACGGGCACAAACCACGACCAGGCGCCGAAGGTCCAGACCACCGCGTCCGCTTCGTCCATGGCGGTGACCACCATCTCGAAGCCCGCGTCCGCTTCGCTCGGATCGGCGCTCAGCTTCGCCTTGGCCACGTCGATGAAGCGGTGATCGCTGTCCAGGAACTTCGCCAGGTAGCGGGCGGCGAGCAGGCTGGCGCTCTTGCCGCGGCGGGGGCTGCCGCAGAGAAACAGGATGCGTGCGGCCATGGCGCTAGAACAGCGGCCACCAGCAGCGGCCCTGGTCGTAGGTGCTGCCGTAGACTTCCTTGCGACGGTTGCCTTGCTTGTCCCAGTAGAACCAGCGGCCCACCTTCTCGCCGTCCACGTAGGCACCCTTGAAGGAGCGCTGGCCGTTGTCGTGCCAGCCCTTCCAGCAGCCCACTGGCTCGTCGGCCACGTAGTCGCCCTTCTCCCGGGACTCGCCGTTCCGGTAGTAGAAGTACCAGGTGTCTACCTTCTCCCCCATGTCGTGGTAGCCGTAGGCCTGCAGCTCGCCGTTGTCCCACCAGGCCTTCCACTTGCCGTCGGGATGGCCCGTGTCGAAGTCCGACTGCCAGGCCCTCTCGCCGTTTTCGTGCCAGACCACCCAGCTGTCCACGGCTACGCCGTCCACGCAGTAGCCCTTGAGCATCTTGTTGCCGTTGCGCCAGCTCTTCACCAGCTTGCCCTCACCGGTGCCGCCGGGGCAGGTGGCCACCTGGTGGGGCTTGTGCACCGGCAGCCCCCAGCCGTCGATGATCAGGAAGGGAGCACCGCTGGCGGTGACCGAGAAGGTCAGGCCGATCAGGCCGGCCTTGGCGGCGGTGTAATTGGCTTGGCCGAACTT
>CAZHIK010001278.1:0-2674 GCA_964532635.1 uncultured Enterobacterales bacterium | reverse complement strand
CCTGCGATCCCCAGAACCCCTTCCTGCTGTTGCACCGCGCCGAAGGGCTGATCGCCGCCGGAGACCCAGAGAGAGCCACCACCTGCCTGCGCCAGGCCACCGTCTCCGACCCCGCCCTGCTGCCCGCCTGGCAGCGACTGGGCGATGTGCTGGTGGGCAAAGACCCCGGCGAGGCGCGGTTCGCCTACATCAAGGCCCTGCGCGCGGTGCGCCTTCCGGTCCCCTACCCGGGTGCACCCACGGCGGATCCCGATCTCATCCGCTCCCTGGAGGGGCTGTTCGAGGCGAAGGATCCGGGCTGGGAGCGTGAGCTGCGTGACCTGCTCCAGGAGCGGGTCACCGACGCCCGCTCCCCCGAGGTGCTGGCCCTGGTCGAGGCCGCCGGCCTCGCCTACGCCAAGGTGTTCCTCTCTCGCGGCGAACGGCAGGAGGCCTCGGAGATCCTCGGAGAGCTGGTGAAGCGCGGCCACGCCTTCGCCTGTCAGGGGCTCTTCCCCGAGCTGCGCCTGCTCCTGGCTCGACTTCGGACCGAGCTGGGGCGTCACAACCAGGCCGAGGAGAGCCTGCGCCCCCTCGAGCGACGGGGGGACGCCCTGATCCAGGCCCGCGCCAGGCTGGCCTTGGGACGCATCGTCGTGGCCCGCCAGGAGCCCTGGGCGGAGGAGATCCTCGAGGAGGCCCTGCAGGGTCTAGAGGATCAGTACGATCAGAGCCAGGCCTGGCTGCTGCTGGCCGAGCGCGCCCTGCTTCTGGATCGCCCCGATGAGGCCGCGGACTGCATGGATCGGGCCCGGGAGCTGCTGTTCAGCACCGGCAACCAGGGCCAGCGTGCCCACCTGGCCATGCTCCTGGGCGACCTCCACCGACAGACCGGAGAGATCGAACAGGCCACCCGGGAATACGGCGAAGCGGAGCGGATCGCCCAGGCCTGCGGCGACCTCGAGCTGTGCTGGCGGCTGGCCCTCCGCGCCGGGGACCTGGCCGCCATGGCTGGCGAGACGGATCGGGCACGGTCCGCCTGGCAGATCGCCGAGGGTGGCTTCGCTCACATGAACCTCCCCATCCGGCGAGGCTGGGCCCAGCTGCGCCTGGGACGCCTGGGGGAACGCGAGGCTCTGCGCCTGGCGGGGGAGGCCTTCCGGGCCGCGGACCTCGCAGCGGGCGTGGCAGCCGCAGACGCCGCGAGCGGCCAACCCGAGCAGAGCCTGGACTGGCACATCGAGCGCGCCAGCGAGCACGCCCGTCTCCGCGCGGAGGCCCAGCGCGCCAAGCCGCCCCTCGAGCGCGCCGATGCCGACCGCCCCGAGCGGCGCATCGGAGCCCACCAGGTCGCGGTGGCGGCCTGCGACACCGCAGTGGTGGACGCCCTGGCCAACGACATCCAGGCGACCGCGCGCGGGCTGGAGTCCGCCACCCTGCGCTCGGGCGATCCGCGCCTGGCTCGCTACGTGGCCACCCTGGATCTGCTGGCCCACCACCGCAGCTACGAGGCGGCGAAGGCGCTGCTGGATCACATGGCCAGCGGCTTCGTCACCGGGCTGCCCGGCCGTGCCCTGGAGAGCGCCCTCGCCCGCTCCCCCAACGCCGCCCTGGTGGACGGCTTGCTGGAGATCCTCGAGGAGGCCCAGGATCCAGTGGTGATCTCCCGGGCTGCCGAGGTGCTCGGTTGGCGCCGCGAACGCGCCGCCACCGCGAGCCTGCTGCGTCTGGCCCAGGACGAGAGCGCCAAGGGCGTGCAGCGCGCAGCGCTGATGGCCCTGGGACGGGTGGGCTGCGACGAGGCCGTCGATCACATCGCGGACGCTCTGTCCGTGCCCGAGCTGGGCGAGTCGGCCTCGATCGCCCTGCTGTTGCTGGGGGACCGCCGGGGGGTGGACTACCACGCACAGCTGCTGGGGCGTGGTGACACCACCCGCGGCGCCTCACCCGGTGAGATCGTGGGTCGTTACGGTGATCCCTCCTTCCTGCTGCTGCTCAAGGGCTCCGTGGCCCGGGACGAGGAGGTCGCACGAGGAGCCCTGATGGGCCTCGGCTACCTCGGGGACCCCCGCGCCGCGGAACTACTGGTGGACAGCACCTCACGCCCGGAAGCCCGGGTGGCCGCGGTGGCCTCATCCGCCCTGGAGATGCTCACCGGGCACCACGAACCGCCGGAGGTGCCCGACCTGCGGCAGCGCTGGAAGAGAGCCTGGGCGCGGATGGAGAAGGCCTTCATCCCCGGCACGCGCTATCGCTACGGACGCAAGCTCGACCCGGGAGTGCTCATCGACCGCCTGGGTGCCGACGAGCTGCTCACCCGCCGCTCGGCCTACGACGAATTGGTGATCACCACGGGCGTCCACCTGCCCTTCGATGCCGACGGTGCCTGGCGCTTGCAGGTGCACCACCGGCTGGCCTGGGAGCGCTGGTGGCTGAAGGAACGCGACACGTTCACGCCTGGCAGCTGGACATTCCACGGCACCGTGGTCAGCTGACGGGCTGCGAGGGCTCCTCCTCGTCCGGGTCGGTGGGCGCCACAGGCATAGGTAGAGCCAGCGGCACCTGGAGGGATGGATCGGGAGCGGGGGCCTGCACCAGCAGCGCCGCCACAGGCCCCTTCTTGGGAGCCTCCTCGATCTCGGGATTGGTGAACTCCTCGGGATCGTCGGCGGGTACGTCGCTCAGGGACTCGAAA
>CAZHIK010001277.1:0-2675 GCA_964532635.1 uncultured Enterobacterales bacterium | reverse complement strand
ACCCTTCGAGGGGGCGGCCTCGGTGGTGCCGGGGATCGGCTCGGTGGTGGCTGAGGGCGTGGTCACGGGCGGGGCTCCATGACCAGAGGGTAGGCACCGGGATCGGCCTCCATCCAGCGGTTTCGCTGACCCGCGGCGCCGGTCAGTAGCGGGAAAGTGGGTAAGGAGAGCTTGCTCCAGCAACCTCGCGGCCACAGATTTCTGGCTCTGCGAAGAGGGCCCGGTCAGCGCGGGGAGGAGACCGGTCAGCTCGAGGGAAGCCTGGGGTTGCGGCCGGTCAGTAGAGTGCCGGCCCCGGTCAGCGCGGGGAGGTGCTGGGGAAGCGATGGGTCAGCGGTTCTTCTGGCCGGTCGGTGGCCTGCGCGCTCACCTTGACCTGAACCCAACCCGTGGCACGACCACGAGGAGGACAGGATGAGCGAACACGACGAGTGGTACGAGTTCGAGGACGAGGACGCCATCGTCCTCGAGGCGCTGGCCCAGATGCAGGCGCACGATGGAGACGACGAGTTTGACGAGGCCCTGCGGGACGCCTTCGCGGCGGTGGCCCAGGAGGCGCTGGCGTTGAAGGAGCGGCGGATGCAGCGGGAGGCTGCCTTCGCGTGGGCCGATGAGCAGGCCCAGATCGCGGTCGAGCAACGGCACGCCAGGAAGGAAGCGGAGCGCCGGGACAGGGCGCGTCGGGAGGCAGAGGATGCGAGGCGCCAAGAGGCACGTGAGCGCGTTCGCCGTGACGAAGCTAGGCGCGAGGCCAAGCGGCGGCGGCATCGGGAAGCCAGGAATCGAGTGCAGCGTGAGCAGCAGGCCCAAGTGCAACGTGAGCGCGAGGCTCGTCTTCCGGCCGAGCGACGGAGCAGGGCCCGACAGCGGAGGTCCGAGTGCAGCGGCCGAAGGTCTCACCAGGACGCCGAGCCTGTCACCCGGAAGCCCCCTCTGACGGGTGCAGACCTGGCCGCGTGGCGGAGGCAGGACGGCCTCAACCAGCAGGCCGCAGCGCTGCGCCTCGGGGTCTCCCAGGGCACCATCTCCAAGGCCGAGCGCAGGGGCGCCAAGCCCCTTGGGCCTGCTCTGCAGGTGGCGCTGGCGAAGGAGGTCTGAACCAGGTGGAATGTTCCGTGTATTCCAAGGAATAACGCCTGGTATTCCAGGTTGGGGCATAGATCGATTCCATTGAACCGAATGGGAGGACCGCGCACCGCGTCGAGAGGCGGTCGACAATGCGAGGCAGTTATGCCCACGCGCACCTTCCTGGAGCCACCGTGACCCGTTCAACGCTCGCACCGATGGTCCTGTCCTCTGCGTTGCTCGTCTTGGGCTGCGGCCAGCCGCCCGCCGCCGAGGCGCCCCAATCGGCAGACGCCGCGTCCGTACCGACAAGCGCTGAGTCCACGCCCCAGCGTCCGCGTCGCACGGGACCGCCGGCGGAGGAAGCGCTGGACTGCGCCGGCTTCGACTTCGCCCCCGACGACGGCAACCTGCGCTGCGCCGCATCCGAGGTCGTCGACGGCGTCGCCATCGAGAAGCACTGGAAGAAGGTTCCACCCCGCAAGCCCCAATACAACACGGTCTGGGGGGTCGAGTGGACGCTGCTCCTTCGAGATGAAGACGGCTGGAAACGCTACGCGCTGACCAAAGCCTTTTGTGGCGGCGAGGTCCCCGCCGGCTGCAGCCACGACGAGATGTTCCGCCGACGCTTCGACATCGCGCGCGACGGTCATCGCATCGCAGCCCTCGCGCCGCCGGTGTACGAGGTGGAAGGCGTCATCCCGATGAACAACGATGCCGCGGCGCTCGCCTATGTGATCGAGGGCGCCCCGCCGTACGTCTACGGGACCGAGGGGGCAGCGGAGAACGCCTTGGCGCTGCTTGCCTTGGCGCCGCTCGACCTCAAGGGCGCCTACAGGGAGACCCTGGCTCGAGGGACGCCGATCGAGCACGCCATCGCGGCCTCGGACGCGGGGATTGCCGGCCCGCGCGAAGTGCTGACCGAGTTGCTTCGCAACGAGATCCAACCAGGAACGGCGCGCTGCCGCCCCTTGAGCGACGCCTTGGACACCCGACCCGACGACCCGTGGGTGGCCGAGGCACTCGCCACCCCCGCTTGCCAAGGGGGGTAGCTCCACCGAGGGTCTCTCTCTGCTGGAACCTGGTGCTCAGTCCAGGCTCGCGATCCAGCGGGCGATGGCCTCCGACAGACGGGTGGGCTGGGACTCCTGCAGGTAGTGGTAGCCGCCGCCGACGTACACCACATCCAGCCTCGGCAGCTCCTGCTGGATGCGCTCCACGTCGTCCTTCTCCCAGAAGGCACCGGGCTCGCCGTGTAGGAAGAGCAGGGGGATGTCCGAGGACTGGATGGCCTGGAAGTTGCGCTCCAGTTGCTCGTGGTTGCGCACGGGCTCTCCGTCGATGGGCAGCTCGTTGGGCCACATCCACACCGGAAGGCGGGAAGCGGGTTCGGGGTAGGGCGCGCGGTAGACGTCCATCTCCCGGTCCCCGAGATCGCGCCCGGACATCATCGGCAGCACGCTCTCCACGAAGTAATTGCCCTCGATCAGCAGCTCGCGGCCCCGCTCGGGCTCGCGAAAGCGCCCGAACATCAAGCGGGCCACGCCGTTGAGACCATCCCAGGACATGGGTTGGATCACGGCCTCGAAGAAGGCGATCCCACGAACGCG
>CAZHIK010001276.1:1206-2677 GCA_964532635.1 uncultured Enterobacterales bacterium | reverse complement strand
GATCGGGATCGGGATCGGGATCGGGATCGGGATCGGGATCGGGATCGGGATCGGGATCGGGTTCGGGATCGGGGATTGGGGCTTCGTGTTCGTGTTCGTGTTCGGCCACGGGCTCTGGAGCCGGCTGCGGCTCGCCACCGCAGCCGATCACCACCAACATCGCAACAGCACACAGACGCATCGACCCTCCACGACAAGCTGACCGCTGAAAGCTCCCTATGGCTCGAAGCTGGTCAGCTCGGTGACGTTGGTCTTCACCGCGCCCACGCCGCGGGCCATGTCGGAGAAGCCTTCGCCGTCGCCGGTGAATTCGATGTGCAGGGTGTCGTAGGTTCCCGCGGGCACCGTGACCTCGCGCTCCTCGATCACGGTCTGCTCCACCGTGCTCTCGAAGGGGGTGGGATCGGTCATGTTGGTCTCGGTGGTGCCGACGTAGCTGGTGGTCCAGCTGTCGCCCACGGCGAGGTCGGCGGGGAACAGCAGGGCGGCGGGCTCGTAGACGGTGTCGGTCCAGCCGTCGTAGGGGGTGCCGGCGTAGTCCATGCTGTACTCGGTGTACTGGCCGGTCATCCACATGCCCTCGCCGTCGCAGCGGTACTCGGTCGTGGTGGTGGAGTCGATGGTGTAGTCGGCGCTCTCCAGCGCGGAGACGCTGACCGAGGTGACCGAGCCGGTGGCGGCGTCGTAGGCGGTGATCTCGTTGCCCACCGTGCCGGTCTGGGTGCCGTCGTCGTAGGCGTAGGACCAGGTGGTGCCGACGCCGTCGATGCCGGTCCAGGCACCGCAGGCGCCCACGTCGGTGTCGGTGTCGGTGTCGGTGTCGGTGTCGGTGTCGCCTTCGGGCTCGTTGGTGTCATCGGGCTTGTCGCCGCAGGCCAGCAGGCCGATGCCGAGGGTGAGGAGCAGGGCGGAGAGGGTCAGGGTGCGCACGGGTGCCTCCGAGGCGTGGGTTTGCTCGGGTTGTATCCCGCTCTGGGTGGGTTGTGGCCCTCAGTCTCGTCGGCGTGCGACGCCCAGCACCCCCAGCAGGCCCAGCAGGGCTCCCGCGGGGGCGGCCCCACCGGAGGCGCAGCCGCAGCCGGGCATCCCCACACCACCGGGATCGTCTTCGCCATTGGGGCGGTCGGGGAGGTCCTCGACCTTGTCGTAGCCGGTGTCGTCCGGATCCTCCGGGTCCTCGGGGTCCGTACCGTCGGTCAGCTCGGCGTTCCAGGTGTAGGACCAGCTCTCGGCCCGATCCCAGTTGTAGTGGTAGCCCTGGGCGGTGTGGTCCCAGGGGGCGACCACCAGGTAGACGTCCCCGCCCTGGAACTCGATCCAGCCTTCGCCGGCGTGGTCGGCGTCCAGCTCGATGCGGGTGGCGTCCACCACCTGTCGGTCCTCGGTGGAGACCAGCACGGCGAACCACTCCGATGGGCCGGCCTCGCCCTGGAAGGTGGCCTTGTCGGCGGCGGCCTTTGCGGCCCCCCCA
>CAZHIK010001276.1:0-1196 GCA_964532635.1 uncultured Enterobacterales bacterium | reverse complement strand
GGGCCGGCCTCGCCCTGGAAGTTGACGTGCAGGTTGCGGCCGTCGTCCAAGTTGTCGTCGAAGCGGATGTAGTTCTGGCCGAGGGACTCGGGCTCGTCGCTGGAGCTGGACTCGCCGGAGTCGGGCAGGGAGGTGACGCTGTCGTGGATGTCGATGGACGAGAAGACGTTCTGCTCGTCGTAGTCCATGACCGTGTTGGCCGCGAGGAACCAGGTGAAGGTCTCCTCCCAGTCCAGGTCCACCCCGATGCCCTCCACGTTCTCCCACACTGGCAGGGAGTACTGGCCGCTGCGTCCGGCGGCGTAGTCCCACATGCCCTTCACGGTGTCGTGTCCGTCATACCAGTTGTCGAGGTAGAAGTTGAAGATCGCGCCGCCGTACATGTGGTAGAAGATGTCGTAGTCGTTCTGGCTCGAGGCGGTCAGGCCGATCCAGGGATTCGCGGTGTAGGCGTCGACGTAGTAGCTCCAGTAGTTGTGGGAGGGGTAGACCTCTTCTTCCATCCAGATGGCGGTGGCCTCCCAGTACCAGAACTCGGGGGCGTAGCTGGTGGAGAACTGGATGGTGTGGTTGAACTCGTGGGTGGTCATGTCGGCCGCCCAGCTCGAGCTGCCCCAGGCCCCGGAGTAGGCCACGATGTAGGGCACGTAGCCTTCGCCGCTGCAGTACTCGACGGAGGTGTAGGCCCCCGAGTAGCCCGAGTGGTTCGCGATGTAGGCCAGCATCGGGTACTCGTCGGTGCCCAGGGGCCGGTTCCAGCCGAACTCGAGCACCTGCTTGTCCCAGGCGTGCTCGAGATCCTCGGCGAACTGCTCTGCGTAGCTCTCGTTCACGCCGCTGTCCCACTCCACGGAGAAGTGGTCGGTGAGGATGTAGTTGTTGGACTGGTGGCCGAAGCAGGGCTCGTCCTGGTCCGCCGGAGGCGGGGGCGGGGGCTCTTCGCCCTGGACGAGGGGGCGGCCAGGCGACAGGTCGTCGCCACCCCAGGGGGCCAGGAACCCGGCCATGCGCTGCTGGTCCGTGGGATCGAACAGCTCCCAGTTGTCGCGCAGATCGATGACCAGGCCCGTGAGGCATGTGCCCCGCTGCCCCTCGTCGATGGCGTGGGGGCTGGTGGCCTCGTCGAAGCGCGCGAGCAGCTGTGTGCGGAGCTCGAGCTGCTCGGGGGCGAGCTCGGCGGCCTGGACGCCGGCGAT
>CAZHIK010001275.1:0-2678 GCA_964532635.1 uncultured Enterobacterales bacterium | reverse complement strand
GTTGCAGGTCTCGATGGCCGCCGGGCTCCGCGCGGCGTCGCTGTCGTCGCAGTCGGTGCTGTCGGTGACCCAGCCGCTGGGCTGGTGGCAGTCCACATCGCTGGTGGCGGGATCGCCAAAGCCGTCGCTGTCGGCGTCCTGGTACCAGGTGGTGGCGCCCTGGGCGTCGTCCTCGTCGATCTCGTGGTCGCAGTCGTCGTCGATGTTGTTGCAGATCTCGGTGGCCCCGGGGTTGATGCCGCGGTCCTCGTCGTCGCAGTCGCCCTCGCAGGTGGCCCAGCCGTCGTCGTCGCTGTCGTAGTAGCCGCTGTCGCCATCACAGTCGTGATCGACGTTGTCGCACAGCTCGTCCTCGCCGGGGTTCACATCCGCGGCCGTGTCGTCGCAGTCGCTGTCGTCCCGCACCCAGCCCGAGGGCTGCTCGCACTGCTCCAGGGTCAGCTCGACCCAGCCGTAGCCGTCATCGTCGGTGTCGGCGTACCAGGTGATGACGTCCAGGGCGTCGTCCTCGTCGACCACGCCGTCGCAGTCGTTGTCCTTGCCGTCACAGATCTCGTCGGCTTCGGAGTTGACCGCCGGGTCTTCGTCGTCGCAGTCGAAGCCGCCGTACTCCGGATCGCGATCCCCGTCGTCGTCCTTGTCGGGATCGGGGGGCTCACCGTCGTCAGGAGCAGGACAGCCCGTGAGCAGGGCGAGGGGGAGGAGGAGCGCCAGCAGCGCTGCGGTGGGGCGGGGCATGGACGGGCTCCTGGGGCTGGGCGTTCGGGGATGCCGAGGTCGGCGCATACGCGGCCGTCGGCCTGCAGAATACGAGTATCTTGGAACGGAATGGGTATCTTAGCGCTCATCGCGCTTGACCCACCAGCCGATCCCGTACCCCACGGCGGCGCCGATGAGAGTTCCGAAGCCGCAGACCGACGATCCGATCACCGCGCCGAGGAACATCCCGACCAGCAGCCGGCCGCGGCGATGCTTGGTGGAGATCATGTGCTCGGCCCGGCGGACCTCGTCCTTCCACTGAGCCCCCAGGCCCTCGCACTCTACGCCTTCGCTCTTCAGCACCTCGATGCGCTGCTGGGCCATCACATTGCCCACGACGTGTCCCAGGGCGACGAAGGGCAGCGCGAGGGTCCGGATCAGCTGGTTGGGGAGCAGGTAGGCCAGGAAGCCGAGCACGTAGGTGGAGTAGGCCGGGAACAGGATGCGGTAGGCACGCAGCTCCTCGTCGTGGTCCCCGATGTGGTCCAGGTACTGGATGGCGTAGAGGGAGGCCAGGTACTCCTGGTACAGGGCGACTCCGGGCACCAGACGCAGCAGCGAGTACAGCCCGGGGAAGCGCCGGCGCCGGAAGTCCAACAGGTGCCCCATCTCGTGCAGGGCGATGCCCTTGTGGTTCGAGAAGACGTTGACCGTGTCGGCGAAGGGGTTGTAATGGTCGCCGCCGAAGACGCGGTTGACCATGAGCACGTAGCCGAGCCATCCCAGCAGCCCGAACGACAGGCGCAGGAGGATGTTGACCCGCCCGTTGGAGAGCACCCGCCCCAGCTCGTCCAGCGGGGCGTACTCGTTGACGCGGACATGGCCGCCCTCGATGCCGTGGTGGTCGGCGAAGTCGCACATCGCTCGTTCGACATCGTCGTCGATGTAGTGGGAGTCGAGGTCGGCGCTGAGGAACAGGAGCTTGTTGGAGAGGGAGAGGAAATTGCCCGTGGTGTCCACCAGCTCGAGTGGGCTGCCGCGGGAGAGGCTGAGCGAGGTGGTGGGCATGCGTAGAAGGGCTTCGGGGGGGGAGAGACAGGGTAGCACCAAGGCGAGGTTCGTGGACCGCGCCATGGGCTCCGCCAGCGAGGTGTTGGCCTGGTTCCTGGGCAGGCTCCGAGCTGACCGCCTGTCTCTCGCGTGCCTCGTTTCCACGATCGGGCCCGGCCACAGGTTCACCTGCACGCCCACTACCAGCGCATGCTGGAGCAGGGAATCCAGCCGCACCTGGCCACGCTGGCCCACGCGCGACGGCCCGGAGACGTGATCGGGCCCGTTCTCGAGTTCACCATCCAGGCCCGGCCCCACAGCGACGAGGGCAGCTGGCGGCCACAGCAACAAGGATCGCCCTGAACTTTCCATGACCGCGACAGGGTGCCTGTGAAGGTTCCACCTGCGGCTCGAGCCAATCCCTGGCTGCCCGAAAAAGGCCATCTGTCCGAGGCGAGTTCCCGGCAAAGGCGGCAAAACGGCTCCGAGTGGAACCCTCACCCCTATCCTGTCGCAGGAACGGAACCTTCCAGGGGATCCTTGTTGCTGGCGGCAGTCGGGATGATCGGTCGCTGGCGCTGTGCCCGCAACGGGAGGACGTGGGCGGGATCGGGCTGCGTGATCAGAACTGGAAGGTGAATGATCTGGCCGCGGTGGACGGGGACGTCGAGGGCTGTGCCCGGTGGGTGTGCCCGATCATGTGCAGCCGGTCTCGCATGCCTGCTCAAAGTGGTCACGCCCCTGCACGCTTGCTCTGCCAGAGGTTCTGATGTATTTTCTTTCATATCATGAATGAAAAACAATCAAGAACAGACCCGGTCTACCGTCCCCGCTGGGCAGCCAGCGAGTTGGCGTGCTTGCACGACGACTTCCCGGTGGTGGTCGTCACAGGCCCGCGTCAGGTGGGCAAGAGCACCCTTCTGAAGAAC
>CAZHIK010001274.1:0-2681 GCA_964532635.1 uncultured Enterobacterales bacterium | reverse complement strand
CTGCAGCTGGTGCCGTGGTCCGTGATCCACCTCCTCGACTGGAGCGACCGATGAGCCTGCTACCGCTGCTGGGAATCGTAGCCATCACCCACGCCGCCGACGCCACCAAGCCCCACATCCACCAGGGCGCGCTCCCGGCGTACCACGGGGCCCCACCCGTCGTGGAGCTCACCGCCGAGGAGTTGGCCGTGCTGGCCGGCGACGGCGTAGTCAAGCGTCAGCTCAAGTACGGTGACGGAGGCCGTGGGGTCGCCGTGCAGGACGTGCACGCCTCCACGGAAATCGTCTGGGCACAGATCCTCGACTACCCGTCCTACCCGGACAAGGTCGAGAACGTCGAGGTCTGTGAGATCTACGAGCGATCCGAGCATCGCATCAAGACCCGCTACGTCATCGGCGCCCTCTTCATGAGCATCGAGTACTACATCGACCACATCGTGCACACCGAGCAAGGCTGGGAGACCTGGACCCTGGACTACTCCCGCGAGAGCGATCTGGACGACTCGGTGGGCTTCTGGCGGGTGGAGCCTGTGGCCGATCGCCCTGGCTACACGCGGGTGTTCTACTCGGTGGACGTGCGCCCGCGGGGCTGGATCCCAGAGCCCATCGAAGACCTGCTCACCGACGCCGGCCTCACCAAGGCCACCGGCTGGGTCAAGCGGGAGAGCGAGGCGGCGGCGCGCTGATCAGCTGATGCGCTGCAGCAGGGTGATGGCCATCTGGTAGCGCCCGCCCTCGTCCTTGCGGACCTGGTCGAAGAAGGGGCACCGGCTGCAGTTGTCGAACTTCCCCGTGAAGTCGCCTTGGGTTCGATCACCGCACAGCGAGCCCGCCACGATCCAGCAGGAGCGGCCGGCGTTCTTGCCGCCGTGTACACCGTGGAGGCGATGCTCTGTGGCGACGGGGCAGATGCCCTCATGGGCGCGATGGCCGCCCGGCTGGCGTCCGCAGCGCTTGACCTCCCAGCAGTTCTTTCGCATGGTGCGTCCTCGTTGGTGGGTGACACGAATCGTTTCACCCCTCATCGGATCTTCGAGGGTGCGCTGAAGGGACAATCCCTCCTTCCTGCTGGGAGGTCGCGGGAGCGAGGAGCCTGTTAGGTGCGGGGTCCACGCTGTTCCCCGAGGCCCCATGAGCGCCGCCACCGCCACCGCTGAACCCAACCTCTTCAAGCGCATCATCGACGACTACTGGGAGGGGCTGAAGGCCGTCTTCGGCTGCCCCCGGGAGATCTGGATCGCCTACGCCGTCAAGGTGCTCGAGAGCCTGTGCTACTTCTCGAGCGTGCTGGTGCTGATGATCTTCCTCACCGAAGACATGGGCCTGTCCGATGTTCAGGCCGGCACCATCTTCGGCATCTTCTCGGCCAGCATGTCGTTCTTCATGCTGTTCGTGGGCTTCGTGGCCGACAGCATGGGCATCAAGAAGGCCCTGCTGGTGGGCCTGATCATCGCCTTGGTGGGACGGGTGGCCATCACGTTTACGGTCTCACCGTGGGTGGTCTACCCGGGGTTGTTCGTCCTGAGCGTAGGCTTCGCCTACATGATCCCCCTGCTGGCGGCGGCCGTGAAGCTGTTCAGCACCAAGAAGGCCCAGAAGTACGCCTTCTCCTGGTACTACGTCATCATGAACGTGGGCGCCCTGGTGGCGGGGCTGAGCCTCGACGCGCTGCGCTCCACCTTCACCGAGCCCATCGCCTTCGAGCTGGGCAGCCTGGCGCTGACCGTGCGGCCCATCCAGATCATCTTCCTCGTGGCCGTGCTGGCCACCATCGTCTCCTTTGGGCTGGTCTTCGCCTTCGTGCGCACCACCATCCCCGAGCTCGAGGCTGAGCGTGAGGCCGAGGCTGCGGCCGCCAAGCAGGCGGAGGAGCCCGGCGCCCTGGCGCAGAAGGAAGCCGCCGATCCCGCCGAGCCTGCAGAGCCGGAAAAGAAGAGCTCCTGGCAGGTCATGAAGGAGGTCACCAGCGAGAAGACCTTCTGGATCTTCATCACCTTCATCTTCCTGCTGGTGCTGGTGAAGATGATCTTCCAGTACAACCACTCGCTGTACCCGGTCTACATGGAGCGCATCGACCTGGCCGAGTGGACGGGCCGGCTGTACTCCATCAACCCGTTGATCATCATCTTCCTGGTCCCGGTGGTCACCGCGATGACCAGCCGCATGGACGGCTACAAGGTCATCGTGGTGGGCACCTTCGTCTCGGCGGCCTCGGTCTTCGTGCTGGGGTTCGGCGAGGCCATCGCGCTGATCATCATCTTCCAGGTCGTGCTGTCCTTCGGCGAGGCCTTGTACTCCCCGCGCCTGTACGACTACACCGCGAGCATCGCGCCGCCGGGCAAGGAGGCCAGCTACATGGCCTACTCGAAGGCGCCCATGTTCTTCGCCAAGGTGGCCGCGGGCCCGGCCACCGGCATCCTCCTGGCATCCTTCTGCCCGGAGGAAGGCGCGCGCAACACCGAGCTGATGTGGATCATCGTGGGCGCCAGCACCATGGTCTCGCCCATCGCCCTGCTACTCGGCAAGCGCTGGCTGGACGTCGAAGCCCGCAAGAAACGTGAGGAGAAGGAAGCGGCGTAGGCGGCCCAACGGGCGCCCTCGCCTGGGCTCCATCTTCGGGGCGCGAGAGCAGCTCCGTGGGGAGCTGCAGGAGCTGTTGGAGGCGCTGGAAACGTTAGTGT
>CAZHIK010001273.1:0-2682 GCA_964532635.1 uncultured Enterobacterales bacterium | reverse complement strand
GGCGGGTCACTGGACATGAGGGCCTCGAGGGCCGGCACGGCGAAATCCTGAGCACTGGGCACCGACCGTGGCGTGGTGGGTCCAATGGGCAGGATGATAGCTCGGCTCTGGGTCGGCGTGCGGTACCCGCAGACCAGCCGAACGATCCCCGCGATGAGGGCGACCGGCCTCACGAGGACGGGACGCAGGAGGCCGGGAGATTCTCGAGCCACCGCTTCGCAGGCGTCACCAAGCGCCTGGGCGTCAACTTCGTACCGGACATGCCCATTCCATCGCCGGCTGGCACGCCTGGCAGTCCGGCTATAATCCCGGCGACCAGTGGCAGGGCTTCGGCCTGAGATACGATCTGGCAGCTCCCAGCGACAGCCCATACCGGGCTGCCAGCTCGGAGCCGCGCTTGTCTTGGTGCGCCTATCAGCGACTCGCGCACTACCTCGGGAGCGTGATCGAGGGGCGCATTCTGCTGCCAGTTGCGTCGAGCAGGAACTCGTTGGCAGGACGAGTCCACATGTGGAACACCAAGAGCCCAACACGCCTACCGTCACCAGGCTTCGTGGTCATGGAGTTCGAGCGGCTCTCACGGAATCATCCGTACGCCTACCTCGTGCTGTACGATCCCTCGGTCGATGACTCCGACGATCAGCAGCTCGAGGCGACCTGGGCCGGCACCCAATACCAACTCGACGCGACGTTGGTGGAAACCATCGGGACCATGCGCGTCAGCCCGAGCATCGTGGATACAGACGCCCACGGACGGGTGCAGGTCTCCCTCCCACAGGCCCTGCCCTCGCCACAGCTGGAGACCCAGCAGCCGTTGCCTGCCTATTTCGCTCCGCGCGGGAGAGACGCCCCGTTGTTGCTGCTCGCCCCGAGGCGGGTCTCCTGGTCGGTTTTGGAGCACAACACGCGCTTTGACGCACAGAACGGGGGCCCGTACCAGGGCTACGACGCCTCGAAGCAGCAACAGGCCTCCGAACACACCGAGAGCATCGAGATTGCGCGGCCTACCTCGCTCGAGTGATAGGCTCGTTGCATGGGATCGGCCAATCACCTATCGCTGCTGTCCGCGTTCCTCCATCTGCTGAGCGGCTGTTCCTGCGGCGAAGACACGGGTCGAGATACGGGGCCGATGGACACCGACCCGCGGGACACCGCACCTGGCGACACCGACACGGACATTGACGCCGATGCCGACAGCGACAGCGACAGCGACACCGATGCCGACAGTGACGCCGACTCGGATGCAGACACCGACACTGGAGAGCCGCGGGTGTGGCCGGTGTGTGGCAAGCCCGCAACTGTTGACGGGGCTCCGATAGGTGTGGTGGACTTGGCGTCGGCGGATATCCGGTTTCTCGATGCCCATCTGAGTTCGTTCGCCCATGGTGACGCAAATGGCGACGGGTGCGCCGACCTCGCTCTGCAGTACGGACTGGAAGCTCTCTGGATTGCTGGGCCCGCCTCTCCAGAGGTGTTCGTAGAAAAAGGGGAGTGGGTCGCCGCGTTCCCGAGCATCGAGAGTGGGGACACAGCAGGCGACCCCATCACCATTGGCGACTTCGACGGCGACGGTTTGGGCGACCTGGTGGTCGGAATATACAATGGTGGTCCGGATGACCTGGGCGCAGCATACGTGGTCTACAGCCCCGTCACAGGCGAGTATGATCTTAATCACGCCGAGGCAACGCTGCTCGGCATGGCCGACACCACGCCCGAAGCAATGTCGACGGGCGATATCGACGGGGACGGGCTTGATGACCTCGCGCTCACCCACTGGCCGTACGTGACCACGTTTGATCAGGAGGGCAAGGTCTACCTCACCCGAGGCCCCATCACCGGGACTTGGGAAGTGTCAGAGGCGGAGAGCATCATCGTGGATGACGAGCAGACCGAATCACTCAGCTCTTTCGGCATCGATGTCTCTCTGCGAGGCGACTTGAACGCCGACGGCTTGGCGGACCTCGCAGTGACAGCAAGGACACGCGGAACCGGGGAACACGGAGTGGTGTATGTCAATTTCGCTCCCTTCCCTGCGCGAGCAACCATCTCCGACGCCGACGCTCGCCTAGCCGGGGACGGTGGGCGAGTTGGATTTGACCTGTCTGCGGGTGGAGACGTCAACGGCGATGGCTACGACGACCTGATGGCGGGCACCTCACTGCAGACAACCGGCTACGCCTACCTGATGCTCGGCCCCCTCGAAGACGGCGCCTACACCACTAGCACTGTAGATGGGAAACTGTCACTGACCGAGTCGCTTGCCTACTTCGGTCGGAACCTGTCCATCGAACAAGACCTGAACGGCGACGGCAGGGATGACACCGCCGTGGGGGCCAGGAACAGCAATCTTTACACCCCACAGACCGGCACCACTTTCATCTTCTACGATGCCCCCCTGGGCCACGTCGAAGCCGAGGAAGCGGACGCCTTCGTGCACTCCGAGACTCACATGAAGTTCGATCTCTCCAACGGCATGGGCACGGTGGTCGAGTCCGCCGGGGACGTGAACGGTGATGGGTACGACGACCTGCTTATCGGCTCTATCTTCAACTACTACTTCTACGTCCTCTTCGGCGGGCCGCTGTAGGGTCTCGACCAGACGCCGACGGACGAATCCAGGTGGATTCGGACCACCCTGGTCCGATCGTCCATCTTCGGCGGTCCACTGCTGGAAACTCATCG
>CAZHIK010001272.1:0-2687 GCA_964532635.1 uncultured Enterobacterales bacterium | reverse complement strand
CTGGGCGACGACGCCCTCTGCCAGCGCGTGGCCGCCCTGATCGCAGACGACCGCATCGTCGGCTGGCACCAGGGCCGCCTCGAGTTCGGCCCGCGAGCCCTGGGCCGCCGCAGCATCCTGGCCAACCCGGCCAACCCCGACATGAAGGACATCCTCAACGCCCGGGTCAAGCACCGGGAGCCCTTCCGGCCCTACGGCGTGTCCGTGCTGCGACGGGGCGTGGGCGCCTACTTCGAGCCCGACCGGGACTCCCCCTTCATGCTCCAGGTGGCCCAGGTGCTGCCCGAAGCCGCCGAGCGCATCCCGGCGGCCGTGCACGTCAACGGCAGCTCCCGCCTGCAGACCGTCACCCGGGAACAGAACGGCATCTACCACGAGCTGATCGAGGCCTTCGAGGCCATCAGCGGCGTGCCCATGGTGATCAACACCAGCTTCAACGACAACGACGAGCCCATCGTCTGCAGCCCGGCCGACGCCGTGCGCTGCTACCAGTCCACCGAATTGGACGCCCTGGTGGTGGGGCCGTGGCTGGTGGAGAAGGCCTGACGCCTCACTCCATCGCGTACAACACCACCCCCATCTCCCAGTCCATCACCTTGTAGTAGCGGGTGTTGCCCAGCCGCAGGCGGTCGGGGAAGCCGTGGACATACAGCGCCAGGATGGCGTCGGGACGGGGCCGGTCGGGGGATGGGATCACGAAGCTGGCTTCGGTCAGCTCGGGCATGTCCAGGTAGCGGATGATGGGCGGCGTCTCGCCCCGGTCCTCGAACGAGGTCCAGCAGTGGTAGGCCGGCGCCGACCAACGGGTCACCAGCCCCAGGTTGTCGATCTCGCGCTCCCGCACGAAGTCGCCCAACTCCTCGAACACGAACTCCAGGCGGGTGACCGACAGGAAGCGCAGCTCGGACCGCGGATGAACCAACAAGCCCTTGATGCCGTACAGCGGTCGCAGCTCCGACTGCAACGCATGGGGGGCGGCGAGCAGCAGCATCAGCGCAGCCAGCCCTACCGCCAACCGCTGGGCCACCAGGCGGGCCAGCATCACCGCCGACCAGGGGGCCGCGAGCACGAACAGGACCAGCACCTGGCGCGAGGCCCAGACCTGCCACTTGATCACCACGCAGTAGAGCAGGCAGCCCAGCAGCAGGGTGCCCGCCAGCAACGCCAGGTCCGCTCGGGGGCGCTGCCGGCGCAGCAGCAGGGGCAGGCAGCCCAAGGCCACGAGGAAGTGCAGCGGGTTGATGCCCACATCCTCGCTGCGGTCGTGAGGGTGGACCTCGAAGCGCTGACCCTTGCCGTCACATCCCGTGGGGCTGGCCAGGCCGCAGTCCATGTCCGAGCTGACCCGCGGATCGCCATCGGGGATCCCGAGCATCTCCCCCAACAGCACCGTGTGCTCCACCAGCCAGTAGTTGTAGTCCTCGAAGTGTTGGTTCAGGCCCGCCAGGTCCTCGGCCGGAGGGGCGAAGGGAGTCAGTACCAACAGGTCGAGCTCGGGCGCTGCCAGCTGCATCACCCCGCTGCGCACAGCGTTGAAGAACCAGTAGCGGGGGCCGTGGACCTCGTTGAGCAGGCCCGCCTGCTGATCCGCCGGTGCGATGGGATTGCCGAAGGCCTGGACATTGCGCGCCCAGCCGGGAATCGAGGGCAAGGCCGTGGCCACGAGCACCACGCCCACGGCGGCCGCCAGCCCCTTGCGGCTCCCGAGCTTCCAGCCCCCAGCCCGAAGCTCCGCGGCTATCCAGCCCACGCCGATGGCGAAGCCGTAGACCAAGCCCGTGCCCTTGGTGAGCACCGCCAGGCCCAGGGCCGCACCGCCCAGGACCAGGGTGAGCCGATCCCGGGTGGTTCCGAAGGCGTGACCGAAGAGCAGGGCCGCCGCCACTACCAGCCAGGAGCTGACGGCCAGGTCGGTCATGGCCGTGGGGGCCTGCAGCACAGCCAGGGGCAGGCTGGCTACGAAGACTGCCGCCACCAGCCTTGTCCGGGCGTCGGCGCCCAGGGCGCGGGCCAGCTGAGCACCCGCGCCCAGCGTGAGCAACCAAGCCCACAGCTGGGGAACATTGGCCCAGCGATCGCTCCCCGCCAGCACCCGCAGGTGCAGCTGGAACCAGGCCGGCAGCGAGCCCATGAACAGGTGCCGCGGATCCGGGCTGGGGTAGGCGCCGGCGTGGCCCTGCTGCAGCCACATGCGCACCCGGGTCAGGTGGTAGCTCTGCACGTCGAAGGTGTTGGGGGGCGCGCCGAAGGCCAGGTACAGCAGCACCCCGAACAGCAGCAGCAGCCCCAGGCCCAGCCCGATCACTACCGGGTCCCGAGGCCGCTCGAGCTTGGGCAGCCAGGGCGCTCCCCGTGGCAACGCCGCGAAGACCGCGGCGCCCACCGTGGCCAGCACCCAGACCCCGTGCACCAGCCCGGGCCGAGCCCAGCGATCCAGCACCAGCTCCAGCACCTCTGTGACGCCGGCCAGCAGCAGGCCCAGTCCCACCGCTGCCAGCAACAGGGCCTGCACCACGCCCCGGCCTCGCCGCATCAGCCCGAGGGCCAGCAGCAGCCAGGTGACGAAGGGAAAGGACGCGGAGAGCACCATCGCGGGATTCGCAGGCTCCAGAGGGGGGCTCAGGCTACAAGCAACAGGCTACCGTTTCCAGTAGTTCCCCTCCCCTCCGGAGAACCCCCACCCCGTG
>CAZHIK010001271.1:0-2687 GCA_964532635.1 uncultured Enterobacterales bacterium | reverse complement strand
CCTCCGTGACCTTCGAGATCGAGGGGGAGTGGGAGGGAACTTCCTTCGATCTGACCTGGTTCCGCCCTATCGACGACACCTGGCTCACCGGTGAGAGCCTCGCCTCCTCGGAGGTCGATGGCGACACGGTCTCCCTGGAGATCGCTGCACCCGCCGAGGAGGACCTGCTGCCGCTCGACGAGGACGCCTACCCCGGGCTGCTGGGTGCCTACTACCTGCCAGCCCTCTACGAGGACTCCGACGGCGACGTCGTCCACGACGACGACGAGTACTACGTTGGCGTGGGTCCCACCTGGTTGATCTACCTGACCGGCACCATCCCGGCAGGCTTCGAGCACCTGGGCCTGGGCGAGGGCTGGAACGCCTTCCAGATGGACTACATGGACCAGAGCGAGCTGCCGGTGATCTACCCCCTGGACGCCATCCCGGTGGAGACCGCCCTGTGGTCCCAGGATTCCGTCACCATCGGTGGCACCCAGGACTTCGCCATCTCCTACTCCCACCGGGCCGCCCTGGTGTCCTACGCCTACCTGGGTGGCCTGACCGTGGAGGCCCACCATCTCGATGACTGGTACCCCGTCGACGGTGACGGTTGGTCCATGGAGATCAGCGGTGTGCCCGACGATGACCACTTCATGGACATCGGGGACGGAACGATGGCCTCGGTGGAGCTGCCCCTTGCCTACCTGGATGACGACGGCAGCAACGACTACACCGTGGCGGACACCATCGAGGCCGCTGCCTGCTACGAGGGCGACACCGTGGCGCTGTTCTACCTGCCCGGCCTCACAGAGCTGGGCTCGGCCGCCATGTTCCAGGTGTGGGGCATGAACACCGGCTGGATGGTCATGGCCGACCTGGCCGAGGACAGCGATCCCTACTACCTGACCACCGAGCAGGCCCAGCAGCTCGAGTTCTCCATCGACTGCCTGGTGTTCTAGGCCCCTGCGTCAGCCTTCCAGCGGTGCGTGCTCGGCCCACCCGGTGCGCACCAGGCTGTCGATGATCTGCTGGCCCCGGTTGCCCCAGATGGGGTGCGGTACCTCGCTCAGCTCATCGGCCAGGGTCTGGGCTTCCTCGGCGGGGAAGCGGCCGCTGATGTGGGCTCGGCGGTAGACCTGCAGGCTGCGCTGGAAGATCCCGTGCTCGGACCCGTGGTCGAGGTGGGACAGGATGGTCGGGTCGTCCTCGAAGCTGCCGTAGCACTCGTTGGCGCAGTTGACGATGCCCATGCGGTTGACCAGGAAGTCCGGAGCGTACAGCACCTCGCGGTCCCGCAGGGCCGGGCCGTCGCGGCCGTGATCCTCGAGCTGGTTGTTGGCCGCGCCGCACACAATGGGGGCCTGGATGGTGGGGATGGTGCGGGCGTTGAGGATGCCGCCCACGGCGTTGGGGGCCACGATGTCGGCGGGCTCGGCCAGGATGGAGTTGTCGCCGATGGGCACAACCCGGGCCTCGAGGGGGGCGTCGGGGTTCATGGCGCGGGTGAGCTCGATGGCGGCGGGGTCGACGTCGGTGCCCACGATGCGGCCCACGCCGCGCTCCACCAGGTCGTGGATCATGAAGCGACTGACGTTGCCCAGGCCCTGCATGGCGACGGTCTTGCCGGTGATGTCGCCCATACCGCGGAACTTCAGGGCGGCCTCCATGCCCACCACCACGCCGGTGGCCGTGAGACGGGAAGGGTTGCCCGAACCGCCCAGGCGCTCGGGAATGCAGGTGGTGTGGCGGGTGGTGGCGAAGACGTCCGCCATGTCCTCGGTGGTGGTGCCAGCGTCCTCCGCGGTGATGTAGCAGCCGCGGATGCCGGTCATGAAGCGGCCGTAGTCGTTGTACAGCACCCTGCGCAGCGCTGGGTCGGTGTGGTCCACGTCGGTGCGGCGGGCCACCACCCCCTTGCCGCCGCCCCACCACAGGCCGGCCAGCGCGTTCTTGTGGCCCATGCCGCGGGCCAGGCGCAGGCCGTCGCGAACAAAGCCCTCCACGGTGTCGTAGACCCAGAAGCGCACGCCACCGGCGGCCAGGCCGCGCACGGTCTTGTGCACGGCGGCGCTCAGCAGGTGGCCCGAGCCGGCGCCGATCTCGAAGAACACGCCCTGGTGGGCATGATAGTCGCGGCTGTCGGCCTGCACCGCGGCCGCGATGGGCTCGAACAGCGGGTGGGAGGCGCGGACCTCGCGGGTGCCGGGCGGGGTGACGATCCAGGCACGGCGCACTCCAGCCTCGAGCATGGCTTGGCGCAGGGTCTCGGGGGACTGGGACCAGTGGGACATAGGGGGCCTCGCATGTTGTCGTAGTGGAGGGGTTTATCCCCTTCACCTGCGAGGAACGGACGCCAGCCGTCCCCGACAGAGGGCTCACTCTCACGAACGCTGAGCGGGATCAGGAGCCTACAGCCCCAGCCTCTTACGCACCTCTTCTTTGTCGGAGTCGAAGTCGAAGGCGCTGTACAGCTGGAAGAAGTTTTCGGGGTCCACCAGCCGGGGGTAGATGGCCACGGCGGCCTCGATGCGATCCGAGGAGAAGTCGAACAGGGGCAGCAGCAGCTCGGCCTGCTTCACGTCGAGCATGTGGCTGTCGAGCGCGCTGTTGAGCACGCGGAGCTTGCCGTCGCTGAAGGACTCGGTCTGGATGGAGCCTCGCAGGGTGGCGAAGGCGGCGGGTGGCATGGTGGGAGGCGCCGCGAG
>CAZHIK010001270.1:2455-2690 GCA_964532635.1 uncultured Enterobacterales bacterium | reverse complement strand
CGAAGTCGTCGTCGTAGTCGCCCTCGAAGTCGTCCTCGTCGCCGAAGTCGTCGTCCTCCTCACCGGCGAAGTCGCCGGAGAAGTCGGAGCGGCGCAGGGAGTCGGTGTCCACGACCAGCTCGCCGGTGGAGGGGTGGCGGTAGACGCGGGCGTGGCCGAGGGGGGTGAGCTTCTTGCGTGCCATGATGGGTTCCTCGTGGGGATCGGGGTCTGGCAGGGGGGGGAGTCTGGGAAG
>CAZHIK010001270.1:0-2445 GCA_964532635.1 uncultured Enterobacterales bacterium | reverse complement strand
GTTGTCTGGTCGCCGTTGGGGGGGTCCACGGGGGGGTGGGGGGACGGCGGGGGGGGGGCTTTGGGGAGGGGGGGGGGGGGGGGGAGGTGGGGAGGGAGCGTGCGGCTACTCGTCGAAGTCCTCGTCCTCGTCGTCGGCGCGGACGAAGCGGGAGGGGCGCCGGCGGCCACCGTCACCGCGTCCACGGCGAGGCGGACCACGGCGGCCACCGCGGCGGCGGCGGGGACCGCGACCGCGGCCACCGGACAGCTCTGTCTCGTCCTCGTCGCCCTCGTAGGACTCCGAGGCGGTGGGGGTCAGCAGCACCTCGCGCTCACGGCCGCGCACGGTCGGCTCGGGGATGAGGGAGGGCGCGGGCAGCGCCAGCACCTGGGCCTGCTCGAGGCCCTGGCCCTGCATGGCCGGGGTGACGGTGTTGGCCGGCTGCTGCACCGGCTGCTGGGCGGGCTGCTGCTGGGGCGCGTTGCGCTTCTCGCGCAGGGTCTTGCCCGCGGACACGCCCACCGAAGCCAGCCAGGAGCCCATCAGTCCGTTGCCGATGGCCAGCGCGTGGCCTCCGCCCTTCTTGCCGGTCATGGCCTCGTAGATGCCGTAGCCCTGGGTCACGATGGCCACCGGGGCGCGCACGTCCACGCCACCCAGCTCCAGCTTCTCCTTGCCGAAGTAGCCCTCGGCCATCGAGGAGAGGAACAGGGAGCCCTGGGTCTCCGCGGAGTGGACCACCATGCCGCCGGCGGTCACGACCGCCTCCTTGGCCTTGTCGGTCTGCTTGCCGAGGCTCGTCAGCCGCTTCACGGCCTGACCGACCGCCGTCTGGGCCTGTCGGTCTGTGAGCTTCTCGCCTCGTGCCGCCTTCTGCAGCGCGCTCTCGTTTGCCTTGCCTGCCATGATCGAAGCCTCGCGAACGGGTTGAGGGGGGATGGACTGGCGTCGATTGCGCCGGGTCACGCTCTGACCGTATCTGCGAAAACGTACGACCTACCAGGGTTACCGCTTACCTTCCCCGGCTCTCCGTCGAGCCGTCGGGCGGGGTAAGTCCAGGGCACTCGGCGGGTAAGCTCCACCGGGCTCGAGGTAAGCTTCGTGGGCCGCCGGGTAAGCTTCCCCAGTGGCCGTGGTAAGCGAGCCGGGCGACCGAGGTAAGCTGGACCCCTCGAGCGCTTACCCCTCCGGACTGACGAGGGTAAGTGAAATCCGGGGCCCTTCGGGAGAGGCTGTCAGCGGCCGAAAGCGTACTGGTAAGCGCGTGTAAGCCAGAATGAGCACCGAAAGCGCCTCGGAACAGCGCCTTCTTGAACACTTGTGCAGACGGCCATCTTGTGGCATGGTGGTTCTGCGACAGACGAAGGAGGACAGTGCGTGCAGACAAGTTTTCGTTCGAGGGCCTCGAGCCCATCGAGCGGCGCGTCATGCGACTGGCGGAAGAGATCGGCTACCTGGTGCTCTCCGATCGCACACATCGAGGCGTGGAGGACAAGCTCGGGCGCCTCGATCTCAACGAATCGGACACCGAGCCCTGGCGCGAGGAGGCTTCGGACGGCAACGCCTGGCGGCGTCTGACGGCCGTGGCGCGTGGCCCCGGTGATCCCGAGGGGCCGGCGGACCCCTTCGACGAGGACGAGGAGGAGGAACAGGCCGAACAGGGACGGGAGCCACGCGAGCCCCTGCCCATGCCGATCCTGGCCGAGGCCGGCTGCCGCTGGGTGCGCGATCTCGCCACGAGCAACACCGTGGGAGAGCCCTTCCTGCGACTGCGCCTGCGGGTCTACGCTCCCAAGGGCGACCGGATGCTCTTTTCCGGGCAGTTCGTGTGCCGCAACCACGGCGTGGACCTGGACATACCGTCCGATGACGAGATGCCGGACCTGAAACTGCCTACCCCGACCTTCGATCAGGCGGCCTCCCAGGCCGGTGCCAAGGGCGTCCGTGCCTTGGGCGACTTCTACGCGCAGTGGGGCCGGATCGTGCTCGGGGCCGTGGGGGAGCTGCAGGGTGTGAACAACTCCATGCTCTCCCGGCTGCATCGCCAGCTTCAGGAGTCGCGCGACCAGATCGACCTGCTGGTGGCCGCGGTCCTCGAGCACCGCATCGAGCAGGTGAAGGCCGAGGACGAGCGCCTCGCCGACGAGCGCTCCGGGGACGCGCGCACCGCCTTGGCCAAGGAAGCCATCAACCAGCTCGGCTCCGCGGCGAACGCCTTTTTGGCCGCCAAGGGGGTCACCCCGGAGATGGCCGAGCTGCTCGGAGTGCTCTCCAGCAGCCCCGAGCTCACCGAGACACTGAAGAAGCCCGGTGTCCGCCAGCTCATGCAGGACCCGAGCAACCTCGCCAGCCTGGCCGCTCTGCTCGAGCAGGCCGCCGCCCAGGCGGCCCAGGGCCAGGCCCAGCCCCAGCAAGCGCCGCCACCGGGCGTCGTGCCCCAGCCTCGACCCGAGACCACCGCCC
>CAZHIK010001269.1:0-2690 GCA_964532635.1 uncultured Enterobacterales bacterium | reverse complement strand
CCCCCCATCGTCAACGGGAGCACCACCAACAACTACGAGCCCGTGTGCGCCATCATGGCCGCCGACTCCAGCTACTGGTACGGCTCGTTCTGCTCGTGCACCCTCATCAACCGCTACTGGGCCGTCACCGCGGCCCACTGTGTGGAGTCAATCAACGACCACTATCGAGGCTACGACATCTACGTGGTCTTCGGCGGCGACCTCTACAACGACTCATGGATCGACTACAACCTCGTCTCCGACGCCATCGAGCACCCCAGCTACAACAGCAGCAGCCTGGCCAACGACATCGGCCTGCTCGAGCTGGCGGGCAACGGTGTCACCGGTGTCGACGTCATGCCGGTCAACGAGGACAACGTCAACAACAGCTGGATAGGCGACGATCTCACCTTCGTGGGCTTTGGCATCACCGGCGACTACGACCACGACTCCGGAGGCGTCAAGCGCTACGCCGACATCCCGGTGATGAGCTACGACTCATCGTTCATCTACAGCCGCGACACCCGCGACGATCAGAACGTCTGCTCGGGCGACTCCGGCGGCGCGGCCCTCGAGTATGTGGGCGGGGGCAAGTACGAGCTGGCCGGCGTCAACTCCTTCGTCTGGACCGAGTGGGGTGGCGATCCCTGCGAAGACGGCGCAAACGGCGCCGTCCGCGTCGACCGCTACCTCAGCTGGATCAACGGCTACTGCGAGACCATCACCGCCGAGGAGTCCGACACCGACACCGACGCGGACGCCGACTCGGACACCGACTCCGACGCAGACGCAGACGCCGATGCCGACAGTGACGCAGACGCCGATGCCGATGCCGACAGCGACGCGGACGGCGACGCAGACGCCCCCTGGGACACGGGCATCGACCGTCCCAAGCGTCCCAGCGACCTCAACAACGGCGCCATCGATGGCTGGTTCGCTGTCTGCTCGTCGGTGCCCGCCCAGACCGCGGGCTTTGCCGCGCTGCTCATGACCATGTTCGGCCTGGCAGCCCGCCGCAAGCGCTAACGCGGTACCTACCTGGGCTCCGACTCGCGGGTCAGGGCTGCGGCCCAGCTGGGCTCCATGCCCTCGAGCATGGACCGCGGGGCCTCCGATTCCCGCCCGCCCACCGAAGCCGCGAGCTTTCGAGCCTGCCAGGCCAGGAAGCCGTGGCCCAGCTCGGTGGCCTGCCGCTCGGCGGCTTCCAACATGCTTCGCGCGGCGGCGCGTTCGGACGCGATCCAGCAAGCCCTGGCGAGCTGGAGGCGGGCGATGATGGCGAAGGGTGAGACACGGTTCTCCAGCTGCGCCGCCGCTCGCAGCGTGGCCGTGCGGCGCGTGCGTCCGTCGGCCAGCCGCGCCGAGGCGCGGGCGAGCAGGGCGTAGGCCAGACCTCGGACCCCCAGGGGATCGGGCACCGAGGGCTCCACGGCCACCCGGAGCAGGCGATCGGCGGCCGCCGCAGCGGTGGTGGGGGTCGCGGGCTCGAGGTCGAGGGTGGCACGGGCGCGGAGCACGTGGGCCTGCCAGCGCTCACGCCGCAACCCCGATGCGTGGGAGAGGGCCGAGACGTCCGCGAGCACTCTCGCGGCCTCCTCGGGCAACCCGACCTCGAGCAGGAGGCGACCCTGCACCTCCATCGCCACACACTCGAGCACGGGTTGGCCCAGAGCGCGTGCGACACCGGCCAGCTCCCCGGCACGCCGCAGCGCTGGCCCAGGGCGCCCGGACAGCGCTCGTCCCCAGGCCAGCTGCAGCTCCGCCATGGTCTCGAGATCCAGCTGGCCGGAGGCGCGAGCCCGCGAGGCGGCCTCGGACAGCAGCTCCCCGGCACGCTGTGCGTGCCCGAGCTGCTGGTCCAGCACCCCCATACCCAAGCCGGCGGTGATGGCCGCCCGACCACCGGGCACAGCCATGCCGAAGGCTCGTTCGAATGCCGCACGCGCCGGCTCGGTCCGCCCAGCCAGCCAATCCAGCCTGGCGCGAGCCAGCACGACGCCCACCTGCCTGGAGCTGGAGGCCGCGGTCTCAGGGGCCGACTCGAGGGCCCTGACCTCACGCTCGGCATCCTCGAGCTGGCCTGCCTCGAGCAGCTCGTGGACCTGGCGCAGCCCGGGCAGGGCGAGGGCGCCCGCCCCCCGGGCGAAGAGCCCAACGACCGCCTGCACGCGTGCCTGCAGGCCCTCGGGATCGGGAGCCAGCTCGAGGGCGCCCGCCGCGAAGGCGTCTGCGGCCACGACATAGCGGCGTCCGAAGCGCGAAGGCTCCGGGCTCCCACCCCCGGGTCGCCGAGCACCAGCGGCCACCAGCAGCCCCGCGTCGAGCAGCACCCGGAGGGGCTCGTCGGCCGGCACCTGCGTGATGGCCTCGATCTCCGCCGCGCTGACGGGGGAGGAGGCTGCAGCCACGGCCTGGAGGACCTCGAGGCTGTCGAGGTCGAGGGGATCGAGCCAGCGGCCCACAGGGCTGTCGGGGAGCGCCTCGTCGAGGGCGTGGGGGTCTCCCACCAGGGCCTCGAGCATGGGCAGCAGCAGCACAGGCAGGCCCCCCGTCGCGCGGTAGAGGCGCTCGGCGAGGCCCGCGGGATCCCCGATCACCGGGGTCACCGCCACCACCGAGCGCCGAACGTCGGCGCGCCCGAGGGGCTCGAGGCGGATGTGGATGTCGGGCTCGGAGACCGGCAACTCGGTGGCCACCAGCAGCGGGTGACC
>CAZHIK010001268.1:418-2691 GCA_964532635.1 uncultured Enterobacterales bacterium | reverse complement strand
CCGAAGGTGCGGTGCTGGGGAGCGTGGACGCCAGCGTGCCGCTGCACGCCCGCGGTGGCCTGCTGTCCTTGGACCAGACCGAGCCCTTGGATGTCCGCGGAAGGTTCGAGCCCGAGGACGTGAGGCAGGCTCTGGCTCTTCTGGACGCCCGGCTGGTTCCCGATGAGCTGGCGGTGCTCTACGATGGCTGGCTCGGGGCGGACTTCGTCCTGGGTGGCACCCCGGATCGTCCGGTGTTGACAGGGGAGGGGAGGGCCGGCATCGAGGTCCCTGGCTGGCCGGAGCCGGCCCATGCGCTGGTGACCCTCGAGGCGGACCACGAGCGCGCTGCGGCCGGGCTGTCCCTGCGCGAGGGCGAGCAAGAGGTGGCATCGGGAGCCTTGGACGCCCACACCCGGCTGGGGGAGCTGATGGCGGGGATTCTGGAACAGGGCCGCGTGCAGTTGCCGGAGCGGCCCAGCGAGGTGCTGAGCGCGGTCGAGGCCCAGCTGCAGGTGGATGGGCTGCGGGTGCCGGACGTCTCCTACGCCTTGGGCCTGCCGGTGAGCACCTCGGGAAGGATCCATGGTGACGCCGGGGTCCACACCCATGACGGCCGGCTCGCAGCCGAGGGAGACTTCTGGGTGCGGGACCTGGCGGCGGGCCCCATCGCGGTGACCTCGGCGATGCTCAGCTTCGCCCCCGAGGGAGAGGCCACGGCGCTGGACGTGCTGGTGGCCTTCGACCGCCATGGCAAGAGCGGCCTGACGGTGCAAGGCCTGGTACCCGTGGACATGGACCTGGACACCCCCCTGAAGGCCTGGGCCGAGCAGCCCATGGCGCTGCGGGTGGAAGGCCCCGGCATCCCCGCGAGGGTGGCGCGGGCGGTGGACCCGGGTCTGACGCTGGCGGAGGGGATGATCCGGGTGCAGGGCGTGGTGGGCGGACCGCCCACGGCTCCGGCTCCGGACATCGCGTTCTCCGGCGAGGATCTGGCATTGAGCTACGCCCCCCTGGGCATCGACATCTCCGCGGGGGTGGAAGGGCGGGTGGACGCCGAGGCTCTCGAGATCACCAGCCTGCGCGCGGGGGCCTCACCCCAGAACCCGGACATGGTCATCTATGGCCCCAACGAGCACGATGCTGCCAAGGGCTGGATTCGCCTGCCCTTCGAGGGCCTGCGGCTCGGGGAGTTGGAGGGCGAGATCACGGTGGACCGCATGATGGTCGCGGCACTCACCGACACCATCGCCGTGGTGAGTACGCCCGAGGGTGAGAGCATCCGCATCCTGGGCCCGGTGAAGCGGCCGGTGGTGCAGGGTGCGGCCCGTGTGGATCAGGCTCGGGTGAAGATCGACCAGTCCTTGTCGGTCCCGGCCCTGGCACTGAACCTGCCCCCCATCGATCTGGACCCTTCCATCCAGGTGGACGACTCGCGCAGCTACCGTCGGCTGCCCCCCGAGGGTGCGGTCTGGTCCCTGGTGGATGCCGAGCTGAGTGTGGACCTCGGTGACTCCACCCTGGGCTCCGCGTCCATGGCCTGGGTGGAGGAGCAGGGCGGGCTGGGGGCGGCGGTGTCCAACATCCACGTCGACGCGTCCCTGGCGGGGGCGCTGCTGGTGACCATGGACAGCCAGGGCATCGGAGCCTGGGGTGAGCTGGACATCACCCGGGGCACCGCTCGCCTGCTGGGCTCCTCCCTGGATGTGGAGCAGGGCCGCATCGGCTTCGAGGGCCACGATCTGTTCGATCCCAGCTTCGACGTCCAAGCCTCCACGGTGGCCACCGACGCCCGCATCAACCTGATCCTGGGTGGGAACTTGAGCCACCCTATCGTGGACCTGATGTCCAACGACTTCGACGAGCGCGAGCAGTTGCTCACCGCGGTGCTGACGGGCGAAAACCCCGAAGAGCTGACCCCGCAGGAGCGAGCCGAGGCCATGGGCTACGCGCTGACGGGCTCCATCATCAACGCCAGCCTGGACCAGATCGAGGGCATGGAGGTGGAGTACCAGGAGGGCCGCTGGTGGGTGACCCGGGAGTTCATGCCCGGCACCTGGGTGGTGACAGGGCTGGCAGACCGCGACCGCTGGGGCGACCTGGTGCAGGTGAAGTTCGTCAAGCGCCCCTTGCCAGGTATGGAGGTGGGGCTCGGCATGGGGAATGTGGGGACCACCGTGGAGTGGGACTGGAGGATGAGCTTCTGATGTGGCGGTGGAGCGCGCGGTGGTGGTAGCCTTGGCGGGTGCCCGGGGGCTCGGAGCGCCTGGGGAGGGAGGCACACCATGAACATC
>CAZHIK010001268.1:0-408 GCA_964532635.1 uncultured Enterobacterales bacterium | reverse complement strand
AACATCAGGGATGCCGCGTTCGTCGTTGTGCTGTGTGCCGTGCTGGTGACGACCGGCTGCTTCCGGGCCCGAGGCGGCGGCGAGGACGTGGACGGGGATGGCCACCCCGCGAGTGTGGACTGTGACGACAGCGATCCGGACGTCAGTCCCTCCGCCGTTGAGGTCTGCGACGGGGTGGACAACGACTGCGACGGCTTGGTGGACGACGAAGACGACTCGGTCGATCTCGACAGTGGCGCGACGTTCTACGCCGATGAGGACGGGGACGGCTGGGGCGTGGACGACCAGGCCTACGTCGCCTGCACCGTGGGCGAGGGTTGGAGCGAGGCGAGCGGGGACTGTGACGACAACGAACCCCAGGTGAACCCCGGCGTCGAGGAGATCTGCACCGACGGCATCGACAACGAC
>CAZHIK010001267.1:0-2692 GCA_964532635.1 uncultured Enterobacterales bacterium | reverse complement strand
GACGCCACCGACGTGGTCAAGGACTTCGTGGCCGAGTTCAAGCGCCCCGATGGTGAGCGCATCTGGGTGCGGGAGAACACGCACGCCGTGCGCGACGACCAAGGCCAGGTGCTGTACTACGAGGGCACCCTCGAGGACATCACCGCCCGCAAGAAGGCCGAGATGGCCCTGCAGAGCAGTGAACAAGAGCTGGCCGTGGTGTTCGACAACGCGCCCTTCCTGATGCTGCTGTTGGACCGCAAGCTCCGCATCCGCAAGGCCAACCGCGCGGTCACCCACTTCGTCCACCGCGACAAGCGCTCCCTGCTGGGCAAGCCTGTGGCCCGGGCCCTGAACTGCTCCCTGGCCGTGCGCCCCGGCAAGGCCGGCGGCCGCTCGCGCCTGGCCGCCGACTGCCGCGAGTGCACCATCTGCCGGCAGTCCGAGAACACCCTGATGAACAACATCGCCCACGAGAAGGTGGAGGTGCGGATCCCGGTGGTGCTCGAGCGGATCAAGCAGGAGCGCGACTTCCTGGTCACCACCACCCCTGTGCGCATCGGCCAGTCCCGCATGGTGCTGCTCTGCCTCCAGGACATCACCGAGCAGAAGCGCACGGCTCAGATGGCCCTGGAGAGCCGGGGCGAGCTCGAGCGGGCCATGGGCGCGGTCATCCACGCCCTGGCCGACATGCTGGCCACCCGAGATCCCTACACCGCTGGCCACCAGCAGCGGGTGGCCGAGCTGGGTGCCACCATCGGCGTCGAGATGGGCCTGACGGAGGATCAGGTCTCCGGCATCCGTATGTCCTCGATCATCCACGATCTGGGCAAGGTCGCGGTGCCCTCCGAGATCCTCACCAAGCCCGGGCGGCTCACGCGGCTCGAGTTCGACATGATGAAGATGCACCCCAAGGTGGGCTACGACATCCTCAGCAAGCTCACCTTCCCCTGGCCGGTGGCCGATGTCGCGCTGCAGCACCACGAACGCCTGGACGGCACGGGCTACCCCCAGGGGCTGAAGGGCGACGAGATCCGCATCGAGGCCCGCATCGTCGCCGTGGCGGATGTGGTCGAGGCCATGGCGTCCCATCGCCCCTACCGTCCCTCTCTGGGCATCGCCCGGGCCCTCGAGGAGATCACAAGCCACAAGGGAACGCGCTACGATCCCGATGTGGTCGATGCCTGCGTCGCCCTGGCCGGTCGTGAGGGCTTTGCCCTCGTCTGACCTTCGCGCCCGCGCCCTCGAGGCCTGGCTCGCGGCGAGCGCCGCGGGTGTGGACCACGCCGGAGCCTGCGAGGCCGCGGCCAGGGCTGCGGGCCCGGATCCCTGGCAGGTCCTGGAGGTGGCCACCCCCATCGCCCGGGCGCGGCCTGGCGTCGCTCCCCGGGATCTGGGGCTCGATCCTGGGCTGCGGGAGCTGGCTCCCGAGCATCCCCGGGCCGTGGCACGGGTGGCTGCTGGGGCGCCATATCCCCGTCTTGCGCCCGCACAGCGCAAGGCCCGCGGCGCCTTCGACACCCCACGCACCATGGCCCACCGCGCGGTGCGATGGGGGCTCGAGGCCGTGGCGGGCAGCGTGCGCGCCGGTCTGGACTCGGCCTGCGGTACCGGCACCTTCCTGTTGGCCATGCGCGAGGCCGGTGTGGAACGGCTGCGGGGCGAGGATCTGGACGCTGCGGCCCTGGCGGTGGCTGGGGTGGTCGTGCCCGAGGCGCACCTCGAGCTGAGGGATGGGCTCGGCCCCGGCCCCGAGGTGGATCTGGTCGTGGGCAACCCCCCCTTCGTGCCCCCCGAGCGTCAGGACAAGCTGCTGCGCCGACAGCTGCGGGAGCGGCTGCCTTGGCTGCACGGGCGCTTCGATCTGGCCGTGCCGTTCGCCTGGCAGTGCGCCGAGCGCCTTCGTCCCGGCGGAGGCTTGTGCTTGGTGCTGCCCTCGCCCCTGCTGGTGCAGCCCTACGGCCGTGAGCTGCGCCGTCGCTGGCTGACGCGCCATCGTTTCACCCACCTCGGGCTGCCGGAGCCCTTCCCTGGGGCCAGGGTGGAGGTCTCCCTGGTGGCCTTGCGGGCCGAGGACGGGCCGGCTCCGGTTCCGCCCCACGGGGTGCCCACCGCCGAGGTGCTCGCGCTTCCGGCCGTGCCCATCAGCCCGCGGCTGCGCCCTGGAGACACCGGGTTGCTGGTCCGCCTGCGTGCCGCGTCGGTGGAGCTGGGGAGTCTGTTCGAGGTCGACACCGGCGTGGTGGCCCATGGCCCCGAGCATCGGCGCTGCGATCTGGTTCACGATCTGCCCGGTGGGGGCCGGCGTCCCTACGCCGATGCCCGGGACCTGCGCGCCGGGCGCCGACGCTGGCTGGATCTCCAGCCCCAGCGTATGCACCGCCCCAAACGCCCCGAGCTGTTCGAGGGCCCCAAGCTGCTGGTGCCACGGGTGGTGGCGCGGCGCCCCCTCGAGGTCTACGTCGACCGCGACGGGCTGTGGGTGGGCCACACCATCAACGTGCTCCGCCCCCTGGCCGAGCGACCCTCCCTCGAGCGGGTCGCCGAGCTGCTGCGGGCACCTGTCACCCGGGCGGTGCTGCGCCTCGAACGCGGCGAGCGGCTGGACGTCTACCCCCGCGACCTGCGCTCCCTGCCCCTTCCCCGGGCCTGGCTCGAGCACCCGGATCTGCCGCCTCAGCGGGCCTTCGAGCTCGACGACAGCGACTGGACA
>CAZHIK010001266.1:1617-2693 GCA_964532635.1 uncultured Enterobacterales bacterium | reverse complement strand
ACCATGGCCGGGGTGCTCTCGATGACGGCGCCCGCGATGAGGATCGCCAGCCCTGGCAGCAGCGCCAGCAGCAGGATGCCGCTGTGGATCAAGGCCGCCACCACCTTGAAGCCCACCATGCGCAGGAAGGCATCGGTCGCCCCGAAGAGGGTGCCGAAGCGACCCTCGCCCGTGAGCAGGATCTCGTGGTGCAGGCGCAGGTAGCCGGCGTGGACCCACGCACGGAACGCCAGCACCATGCCGCCACACAGCAGGGCCATGCCCAGCACCACCACCAGGATCACCACGATGATGGCCGCCTCGCCAGCCCCCATGCCCAGGGCGAGGGCTGCCGGGTCGGCCCCGGTCAGCTCGCTCACCTCTGTCCCCAGGCCCTGCCAGTCGTAGCTGTCCCAGCTGTCCATGTCGTCCCAGGGATCGCCGCCGCCCGTGCCCGTGTTGCCCGAGGAGTAGTTGCCCCCGCTGCTCTCCGTGCACTGCATCAGCAGGGCTCCCACCAGCAGCGGCCATGGTGCGGCACGAAGTGCCTCGGCCCCTCGGGAGAGGCTCCGCGAGATGTCGAAGGCGTCTCGGAAGGAACGGAGCATGGCGGCTGGGGTGTGGGTGGGGTGGCGGGGCTTGGATGGATAGCCGGGTGTGCACGATATGCCAACGCGCCCCCCGGCGGCACCGCTTGCAGTGGAGCACCATCCCGTGGATACTGTCCGCCTGTACTCGTCGACCTCGAGGCCAGCTCGGATGCAGCTTCTTGCGAGGGAGTGGGCCGGCACCAGGCGGGCCTTCACACTGGTGGAGCTGATGATCGTCGTGGCGATCATCGGCATCCTCGCCACGGTGGCGGTGCCCAACTACTCTGTGTTCGTGCTGCGGGCCAAGAAGTCCGAGGCCTACGTCTGCCTCGACGGCATCCGCACCGCTGAGTACGCCTACGAAGCCGCCTTCGACGGCTTCATCGACGCGCAGATCAACCCGCCGGATCCCCCGGGCAAGTCCACCCGACACTGGGATCTGACGATGACCGACTGGTACACCCTGAACTGGGAGCCCACCGGCGCGGTGCGCTGCTCCTACAAGGT
>CAZHIK010001266.1:0-1607 GCA_964532635.1 uncultured Enterobacterales bacterium | reverse complement strand
TGCCTACTGCGATCTCGACGGCGACGAGAACATCGCCATCATCCGGCTGTACTCCTGGAACAGCGGTGGCCCCGGCACCTTCGAGGAGCCCTACCCCGACCGCTACTGATCGGGCTGCGGCTCGGTGGTGATCACCTCGATCGCTTTCTCGGGGCGGCACTCTGCGATGGGTAGCCCGCCGGGCACCATCAGCATGATGGTGTCGGTGTGGTCGAGCTCGAGCTCACCCATGAGGCGCAGGCAGAGAGCTTCGGCGAGGACCTCGTCGGCGCTGCCCTCCCACTCGGGCAGGGTGACGCCGATCCAGCCGCCGGGGACCTGGTTCAGCTCCCGCAGTTCCTCGGCCAGGCCGAAGGACTCGGCCTGGTTGTCATAGGTGATCTGGTTGCGGGGTGGGGGCTGGAACAGGATGGCCACCAGCACCGCGGCCACCAGCATGAAGGCGTACACCGGCCAGTTTGCGAGCTGCCCGCGGGGCGACCGGATGGGCAGCGCCCGGGGCTCGTGGTCGCTGGCGGCCAGGGCCCTGCCGAGGTCCCGGGGCTGGGCGGTCTGTACCTTCGCGGGTCGGAGCTTCGCCAGCAAGCGGGAGAGAGCTCCAGGCTCGTCCGCTGGTCGTTCGGGGCGGGCCGCAGCCACGCGGTCCTTGAGGGAGCCCGCCAGCCGACCCAGGGAGCGGGCGCGGTGCTTGAGCCCCGGGGTGAATGCGAACTCGTCGAGCAGGTCCCGGATCTCGAGGGAGCCGTCGGCGTGGGGAAAGACGCCGTACTCCGCGGTGGGGGGAAGGCTGGCTTCGAGCAGGCGGCGCTTGAGCCCGAAGTCGGCCTGCTCGACGGGCTGGCCGCTGCGCTGTGTGAAGGCCAGTAGCTCGTCGAGGACCTTGGCCAGGGGGCGCAGCTTGGTGTCGGTGTCGCTGTCGCTATCGAGCTCGAGCTTCAGCTTGCGGCGCTCCTCGCTGAGCTCGTCCAGGCGGTGGCGCGCGGCGCCCTCGGAGATGCGGTCCTCGGAGCGCAGGGACAGCACCTCGATCTCGTCGCGCTCGAGGCGCTCGAGGCGGGTGCGGACCTGCGCCTTGCGGCTCTGTCCTCCTGCGTCTCCTTTGGCCACGGCTTCGCGGAGGATCTCCACCGCGAGCTGGGGATCGGCGAGGCGCCCAGCGGCGCGCTTCCAGACCGCTTCGTCCACCGCTTCGACCGGGAAGTAGACCTCGGGCTGGGTATCGGTGGGGGGATGGAGGTGCTTGCTGGCGCAGGTGTAGAAGCTCTTGCGGTCGTGGCCCAGGCTCTGGATGGTCAAGGCCTGGGCACAGATGGGGCAGTACAGGCGACCTTCGCACAGGGCGAAGAAGCGTCCGCTGGGACGGGGTTTGCGGGGAGTGGAGGGCCGGGTCACCACGCTGCTCGAGCCCATGACTTCGGACACGGAGCGGCCCAGCGGGGCAGGCTTGTGCTCTCTGGGCAGCTCGATGCTCGGGGGAGCTTCCACTGCTCGGTCCCAGCTCGGCGACGTGCTCGGGGTGACGGGTGGAGGCGTGCTGGTGGAGGACGGCTTGCCCTGGGCGGGGCTGGTAGCGGGTGCCTGCCGCTTGGCTTGGCGGGTCCGCTGGC
>CAZHIK010001265.1:0-2694 GCA_964532635.1 uncultured Enterobacterales bacterium | reverse complement strand
GACGAGGAGCCCACGGCGCGCTCCGTGGACCTGCTGGGCGACATCGGTGGCGACGACCAACACGCCGAGCTGAGCCTGGGCCGCTGGACCTCCACCGGCGGCGATCTGGTGGTTCGGGTGCAGGAAGCCGACAACCTCGCAGGCACCTACCCCTACTTCTGCTGGGCCCGGCTACGCCTGCAAGGCGAAGGCGAGGACAGCTCCCACTGGGTGCTGGGACGCCACGAGACCGGCGAGTCCATCTCCACGGGCACCATGGCCCTGGCCGGCATCGACGATCCGAGCCAGAGCACGGTGTTGGCCACCGCCGGCGACGGCCCGCTGCTGCTCGTCGCCGATGTGGGACAAGGTCGCGCGGTGCAGTGGGCCAGCATGGACTGGATGCCCCACGCGGTGAAGGGCCCGGTCTACGGCCTGGACGACCTGCTCTGGCGCAGCCTGGTGTGGGCAGCGCGCAAGCCCTTCGCCCTGCACGGCGTGCCGCCCTACCTCACCATGCGGGTGGACGACTGCTCCGGCTCGTTCCGCTGGGCGGAGCAGGCGGCGGCCCAGGGCCTGGTGCCGTGGATCGGCTTCTTCCTGTCCGACATGGACGCCACCGACGCCGCCGACCTCGCCGGCCTGGTGGCCAGCGAGCAGGCCACCGCGTCCGTGCACGCCTACAGCTCCTCCGAGTTCTTCTACTTCGACCACTGGGCGGGCCAGCCCCTGGACGACGCCACCATCGAGGCCAACTTCGCCACGGCCACCGCCTGGCACGATGAGCACGGCGTGCCCATCTCCAACGTGGTGCTACCGCACTACTACGAGATCGGCCCCAACGCCTTCGACGGCCTGCACACATGGGGGGTGGAGCACGTGGTCACCCAGATGGAGCCCGGCCAGCCCTACAGCTCCAGCACGCCCTGGCTGGTGGCGGGGCCCTACCGGGAGCACGAGGACCCCGGAGCCTGCTCCGAGAGCCGCCCCCTGTACTACGCCGACCTCCTCGAGATCCCCGACCGCCCCGATCTCGACGACCTGTTCTTCAACGGTGTCACCGAGATCCGCGACGACGCCGGCTACGAATGGTACCCCAGCGGTGATGTGGACGACACCGTGGCCCGGGGTGTACGCCAGGTGCTGCGGGCCCTGGACAGCCGGGTGTTGCCCACCCTGTTCACCCACGAGCAGTACATCCAACAGATCAGCGAGCACAGCTGGGGCGCCATCATGGAGGGCGTGGTCGAGCAGCTCGATCCCTACGGGCTGTGGTCGGTGAGCATGGACGAAGCCCTGGCCACCCTGCGCGCGCTGCACGGCAGCGATCTGTACGGCGGAAGCTGGGACGGCGAGCAGCTGGAGCTGCAGCTCCAGGGCAGCGCCGAGGTCACCACCTGGGTGCAGGTGTTCACCGAGGACGCCGACGGCGGCTGGTACGAGGTTCCGGCCTTCGAGGGGAACGAAACGGTGACGGTCACGCTCGAGTGAGGCTCACTGCACCGGCAGCGCCATCACCTGCTGCATGGTCGCCTCGCTGATGCCCGAGGCCTTCCACTCCACCAGATCACCCGCGTTCAGCACACGGCTGAGCCGCTGGGTGGCCAGGAACTGGGTGATGGTCTCCTGGGAGAAGCCCCCGGTCTTCAGCTCGAGGATTTCCTCGAGCAGGGCTTCCGGGGACTTACCAGGAGCCGAGGGTTGCGCGGGGGCGGCGGCCTCGACCATGGGCTCCGGAGCCGGCAACTCCTCGCCCACCCAGGCCGCCTGCAGGCCGGGGATGGACAGCAGCCGGGCGAAGGCCTCCACCAGGGAGTCGCTCATCACCTCGCTGGCGTTCTCATCGCTGGCGGGACGCCCATAGCGGGACGTGTCCCCCTTGGCCTCACCTTCCCAGAGCAGCACACCCTCGGCGTCCTCCAGGCGCCCGGCCAGCACCACCTTGCCCTTGTAGGTCGCACCCACGGCCTGGTTGGTCTCGTTGACGCGAGCCTTGGTGATGCTGACCGTGAGGGTGAGGTCGCCCCGGATCGGAGCCAGACGCAAGCCCCAGAGCACCGCCCGCTTGGTCAGCCCGCTCTCGGCCACCATGCGCAGATCGTTGCTGATGCGGATCTCGAACAGATCGTCGGCGTCGTTGGTGCGGGTGCCCAACACCCCCTGCTGATCCTCGGGCCTACCGTCCTCGATGACCAGCAAGACAGAGGTCTGATCGAGGTCGTACTGCAGCTTGGGCACGGCCACACCGATGGCGGTGGTGGGCCGGAAGGTGACCAGCACGCTGCCGCCGTGGCGTGCGGCGTGGGCTGGGGCGGCCAGCAGCAGGGCCAGGGCGGCCGTGAACAGGATGAGGCGGAGCTTGTTCATGCGTCCCTCCTGAGGGTCGGAGGAGACTTCTATCCCGGCAGGGGCGCACACTCCCTGGCCCGAGCCTCCGGGCCGAGGGATAATGGCCTGCAGAGGACCGCTTCGATGGACCAACCCAATCGATACCTTCCACTGCTGGCCATCATCGGGCTCACCCTCGCTGGGTGTGGGGACCGCCATCGACGGGCCGAGGACACAGGTGATGTGCCGGCGTGCGCCGAGGGCCTACTGCCGGACCGCGGCAGCTGTGTTCCGGCGGCCTGCGGCAGCGGGCGCTGGGGTGACCTGGAGGTGGATGCCAGCTCCATCTACGTGGACGCCGAGGCAGGAGGGGCAGGCGACGGTACC
>CAZHIK010001264.1:0-2697 GCA_964532635.1 uncultured Enterobacterales bacterium | reverse complement strand
GGACAACCTGCCTCGGCTGGAGCTCCAGCTGCGCCGGGCGGTGGGCAGCGAGATCGAGCCGGTGCCGGCGGGGCCGGTGTTCGACAAGGCCTGTGCTGCGCTGGTGGAAGAGCTGGCTCTCGAAGGACCGGCAGCCGAGGAGCTGCAGACCGATCTCGAGCGGCTGCGCGCCGAGGTCCAGCCACAGGCCCACCTGCTGGGTCTGAGCGACGCTGTGCCCATGTCGCTGTTCATGCAGGCGGTGCGCAACCGCTTGCCGCCGCGCCATCTGGCCTTCCGCCAGCGCGTGCGCGTCCTGCTCACCAAGCTGCAGGATCTGCTGCGGCTCGAGTTCCACAAGAGCGCCCAGTCCCGCAGCGGTGACGCGCTGGCCGGAACCCTCGGCGGTGTGGCCGACGGCTTCCTCGACGCCTCGGCCCTTGGCGGTGTCTGGGGCGCCCCCCGGGGCTCCGAGCTCATGCGTCCGCGTCGTCGCGCCCGCATCGAGAAGGTCATCAAGGTCCTCGAGGCCTACCTGGCCACCGACGCCACCCCCGTGGTCACCGTGGTCCACCCCAAGCAGATGGCCGCGTCCTGGCTGCGGGATCTGCAGGGGGTTCGGGTCATCCACCACGCCGATCCGGTGCGCATCGCCTCGGACGTCTTCGACGAGCAGGCCGAGGAGATGGCCAAGCTCATCTGGGCCGCCCGCGTGGCCGAGCTCGAGGTCGAGGACGAGTACGAGCCCATCTGCCACAGCCCCATCCTGTACAACCTCACCTGGCAGGACTTCGGTCCGGAAGAGCTCCGGCTGCTCCCGCCGGTGGTGGCCATGGTCACCACCCGCACCCTGCCGGATCGTGGCATGACCTCGCTGTCGCGCCTGCTGCTCTCCGCCCGGCCGGTGCAGGTGCTCGCCACCGTGCAGTCCGCCGGCACCCCTGGCGGCACGCCTGGTGAGGGGCCCTTCCACGGCTTCCGGCTGGAGCTGGGCTACCTTGGGGTCTCCCACCGCGAAGCCGTGGTGGAGCAGAGCTCGGCGGCCCGTCCCGGTCACCTGATGGAGAGCATCCGGCGGGGGCTCGATGCCAGCCGGCCCGCCCTTCACGTCATCGCCTCCGGGCTCACCTTCGGCGGTCGCATGCCCCGCCTGGGGGCCTGGCTCCACGGCGGTGCAGCCATCGAGAGCCGCGCTCACCCGTTCTTCCGCTACGATCCCGAAAAGGGTGAGAGCTGGGCCGCGCGACTCAACTTCGAGGGCAACACCCAGCCTACCCGCGACTGGCCCGTCTACGAGCTGCCCTGCAAGCAGCACGATGGCAGCTCCGGCTCGCTGACCACGGCCTTCACCTTCGCGGACTACGCGCTCCTCGAGCCGGTCTACCAAGGCCACTTCCAGCCCATCTCCTCGGAGTGCCCCGAGGACGACCTGGTCACGGTGGCTGTCTGGACCAGCTTGTTGGGCGACGATCTGATCCGCAAGGTGCCCTACATCTGGGCCGTCGACGCGGATCAGAAGCTGCACCGGCTGGCCATCTCCCGGAAGCTCGCGCTGTCTTGCCGCGATCGTCTGGGGTTCTTCCACACCCTCCAGGAGATGGCGGGCATCAACAACGAGTACGCCCGTCGGGCGGCCCAGGCGGCTCGCGCCCAGGCCCTCGAGCAGGCGCGTATCGAGCTCGAAGCGCGTGAAGCGGAGCTGCTGGCCGAGATCGAGCGCGTCCGCGAGCACGAAGCCACCGACGCCCTCGGGCGTCTGGCCGCTGCTCTGCTGCACACCGAGCTCACCGCGCTGCCGGCCAGCCCCACGGCTCCCGTCGCGCGGCCCGCAGCGTCGGTGACCGACGCCGAGGTGGCTCCGGCCCCGATGGACGAGCCCGCCCCCGCGGCTCCGGAAGAAGAAGAAGAAGAGCTCTCCTTCGACGAGCCCTACATCGACACCCCTCTGTGCACCTCCTGCAACGAATGCACAGCGCTGAACGCCCAGCTGTTCATCTACAACGCCAACAAGCAGGCCTACATCGGTGCTCCCAAGGCCGGTAGCTTCGCCCAGCTGGTCTTGGCCGCCGAGAAGTGTCCGGCCCGCTGCATCCACCCCGGAAAGCCGCAGAACCCCGATGAGTCCGGCCTGGACGAGCTCATCGAGCGTGCTGCACGGTTCAACTAGCGCGCGTAGCGCGTGGAGGCCCCATGAGCGTGGTGCTCGAGAGCGTGGCGACTGCCGCGGGCATCATGGCCTCGCTGGGCCTGCTCTTCGCCACGATCCTGGCGGTGGCCTACCGCTTCCTGCGCGTGGCCGAGGATCCTCGTATCGAGCAGGTCGAGGGCATGCTGCCGGGCACCAACTGCGGTGCCTGCGGCCAGCCCGGCTGCCGGGCCTTCGCCGAAGGCGTGGTCAACGGTGTCGCCGCTCCCTCGGCCTGCACTGTCTCGAGCACCGAAGGCGTGGAGGCCATCGCCGACTTCCTCGGCGTGGAAGCTGGCGCCCGCGTCCTGCGTGTTGCCCGCCTGCACTGCGCTGGTGGCGCGGCCCACGCTGGCCGGGTGGCGGCCTACCAGGGCCTGTCCACTTGCCAGGCCGCGGCCTTGGTGGGCGCTGGCGGCAAGGCCTGCAGCTGGGGTTGCCTCGGGCTGTCGGACTGCGCTCGGGTCTGCACCTTCGACGCCATCAGGATGGGCCCCGACGGTCTGCCGGTGGTGGACATCGCGCGCTGTACC
>CAZHIK010001263.1:0-2703 GCA_964532635.1 uncultured Enterobacterales bacterium | reverse complement strand
GCTCGATCCTCTCAACATGACCGAAGACACCATCCGAGTCGACGCGGGGGGCTAGAACATCGATCCCGGCCAATACCCCGACCGCGCCCAGAACAACGGGGCCGCCTACGAGGGGGAGTAGCAGCCGTGCGCGCTGTCACCATCGCCGTCCTGGCGCTGCTCGTGGGCTGCTCCTCACCGGAGCCCCAGGCGCCCACCGCGACCTCCAGCCCCGTCCTCGACGGCAGCTGGGTCGATCAGGTTGTCGAGCAACCCGAGCGCTTCGCATCGCTCACGTCCAGTTCCTCGAGGGCTGGCTGGATCGCTCTGCACAGCAACGACCTCGGCGCGGCGTTCCAAGGCTTCAGCGGCGACGATCCGGACACCGTGCTGGGTCGCGGACGCGCCCTGTGGGAGCTGGCGCAGCTCTACCACGCCTTCGCCGCCGCTGGTGATCTCGCCTGGGAGCGCAGCTTCGCCACCTGGTCAGAGAAGTCTACCATCCCCACGGGTTCGGCCCTGGGCTACGTGGCAGGCCTCGCAGCCATCGAGCAGGGTGACCTCGAGGTGGCCGGAGCTTGGTTCCGTCTCTGCTCGGCCGCGCGCGATCCACAGGTCGCCGAAGCCGCAGCGATGGTGGCCGACGTCACCCCGGGCCAGCCGGTCTCGGGAGACGAGCTACCGCCCCTGGTCCAACGCTACAACCTCCACATCGAAGCTCGCACCAGCGGTGACCTCACCGCCCTGGCGCCCCTTGCCCACCAGCCCCTGATCACCGAGGTCGAGACCCGTCCCGACGGAAGTGAGCTCGAGCGCTCCTTCTACGATCCCCAGCTGCTTCGCACCATGGCCATCGCCTACGACGTCCAGGCCTCCGAAGCCCTGGGCGGGAGCGATCCCCTCGAGTCCCTGGGTGGGGCGCCCCCCGACTCCCTCGCGGCTCTGCTCTTCGGTCCCGTCACCAGTGGTGGCGCCCTCGAGGCCGAGACCGCTCGCGCCCGTGAGGCTCCGCGCACTCTCGGAGCCTCGGGGCCCGCCCTCGCCAGCCTGGGCCTCGACAGCGAGCTGCCCCAGACCGACGACGCCGACTGGGCCCGCCAGCAGGTCCGCCAGCTCGACACCGCCCTCGATGCCTGGGCCGCCTCCTCTCGTGAAGGGGCCAGCCCCGACGCCCTGGCCTTGCTCGACGAGCTGCAGCTGGTGGCCATCTTCCGCAGTCGTGTGCTGCTGGCCATGGGCCGAAAGGCCCTGCTGGCCGAGCACCCGTGGCAGGCCCTGGCCTTCGCCCAGCTCGCCCTCGATCTCGAGAGCAGCCGAGGCATCAACCACGTCAACCATCCCGGCTTGC
The DNA here is from genome assembly GCA_964532635.1 of uncultured Enterobacterales bacterium. Lineage (GTDB taxonomy): Bacteria > Myxococcota_A > UBA796 > UBA796 > JAFGLY01 > CALDOK01. The sequence continues at coordinate 1,376 of CAZHIK010001263.1, read as the reverse complement.
GAGCCATCATCATCGAAGCCCAGCTTCGCACCGGCCACACCCGTGAGGCGCTCGACGCCATTCAGCCACTGCTGGAGGCCTACCCCGCTCTCACGGGCCTGGACGAAGTGCTGGGCGACCTCGCCATCCTACAGGGACTGGATCGTTATGGTGACAGCAAGGAGAACTAGCCCTCACGCCTCCAACCCCACCGCGAGGCGCCGTGCCGCCGGCATGTCCGGAGCGCTGGCGCTGCTCGCGATGGTGTCGCTCCCCGCCTTCGGGCAGGGCCTGCGCTACGCCGAGGACCAGGCACCGGGAATCGTCAACCCGGTCTTCACCACCACCATGCCCGAAGCCCGCATCAACGAGCTGGTCTTCGAGGGGCTGTACACCGACAACCGCAACCTGGCGTCGGTCCCCTGCCTGGCAGATTCGTCCGAGCTCAACGCCGAGCGCACCGAGCTCACGGTCCGGCTGCGCGGTGACGTCACCTGGCACGACGGCACCCCCTTCACTGCTGCAGACGTGGTCTACACCATCGACGCCATGAAGGCCAAGGGCACCCTCAGCACCGAAAAGGGCCGCGTGTCCTGGATCCAGAAGGCCGAGGCCATCGACGATCACACCGTGTTGCTGCAGTTCGAGCGGCCCGAAGCTCGCCCCGAAGACAAGCTGCTCTTCAAGATCCTCCCGGCGCACAAGTTCAGCGGCACCACCATCAAGCGCACCGACCCGTTCCGGAACGAGCCGGTGGGCACCGGCCCCTACAAGCTGGCGCGCTACAACGACGACAACTCGATCTCCCTCGAGTCCCACGCCCAGCACCGCAACGCCGTGAGCATCCACGAGATCGTGATGCGCGAGGTGAGCGACAAGAACTACCAGGCCAAGCTGCTGCTGTACGAGAGCCTCGAGGCCCTGGTGCGCGTGCTGCCGCGGGATCTCGCCGTGCTGCAGAACAACCGCAAGGTGGAGCTGTACCCCTACCAGACCAACTCCTGGTGGTACCTGGGCTTCAACCTCGAGCGCGACCCCTGGAGCGAGCCCGCAGTGCGCCAGGCCATCGCCCACCTGGTGGATGTCGAAGCCCTGCTGGCCCCCATCGGCACCGGCGACACCCTCACCGGCCCCTACGTCAAGTCCAGCCCGTACTACAACCACGACGTACCCGCCTGGGACTACGACCTGCGTCGGGCCGCCTCGTTGCTCGAGTCAGCTGGCTACACCCAGGAAGGCGTCCAGTGGACCAGGGACGGCGAGCCTCTGACCCTCAACATCACCGCTCACCAGACCCTGGAGTCGTCCCAGGAAGTGGTCATCAACCTGCAGTCCCAGCTGCAGTCCGCTGGCCTAGACGTCCAGGTCGAGTTCCTGGACGAGGCCGCCTGGAAGGC
>CAZHIK010001262.1:0-2706 GCA_964532635.1 uncultured Enterobacterales bacterium | reverse complement strand
CGGCTCGGCTGTCGCCCGGGGGGACGCTGTCCTCGGAGGGGTGACAGGCGACGAGGAGCAGGGGCAGCAGCAGTGAGGCGAGCATGGGTGGGACCTCGGCTGGGGGCAGGGGGAGCTGGGGAGGGTCTGGTTGGGAGCGCGAGTGGCTAGAGGTTTTCCTCCAGCCACGCTTCGGTCTCCTCGAACATGCCGTCCATCCCCCACAGGGCGAGCGCCATGACCGCATCGGGGTCCTCGACGGCGCCCGTGGTCTCGTTCCACAGGCCCAGGTAGCGGTAGGCCTTCGAGCTGCTGTGGGAGCTGGGGAGGAAGACGTCGATGCTGTAGCTCTGCTCGATGGTGTTGTTGCCGCTCTCGCCGACCCCGCGCTCGTCCATCCAGGTGCGACCCAGGATGCCCCAGAGCCCGCTGCCTGGCAGACCGTCCTCGGATAGCTCCACCCAGCGGTAGTCCTTGTACATCCGGTAGGGGATCTCCATCAGGGAGTTCTTCTTGATGATGTCGTTGTCGGTGCGCAGCACCAGGCAGTCGCGGGTGGGGAAGCAGGATGGATCGGTGGGGTCGAGGAAGATGCGGTCGTACAGGTCGGGGGCGAAGGGCTCGACGGGGGTCTGGTCGTCCAGGATCATGGCCTGGCTGTTCTGCTCGGGGGTGAAGGCCGAGTCCGACACCAGGCCGATCCCGTAGCAATCGCCCGGAACGGCGTCGTCGGGGGGAGTGACGCCGACGAGATCGTCGTCGGAGAGGTTCTCGATCCGGTAGGAGCGGTCTCCGTAGTCGACGTCGAGGTCCATGCTGGCGAAGAGGGCCTGCAGGTTGAACATGCCTCGCTCGAGCGCCCCCTCTTCCTGGGCCTCCCAGTTGCGGAACAGGTAGGCGTTCAGCTCGTCGAGCTCAGTGGGAGCGTCGGGAGGGGGCTTGCAGCCCACCACGAGCAGGCAAAGGATGGCGAGGGTTGGCGGGGGTGCCTTGGAGATGGCCATGTCGCCTGGCTCCCAGGAAGAGGACTCTGCGATGGCTGAGTAGCCTCCGGGGTACGCTGGCGCGAACGGGACGATCGCCCCTTTGGGCAGATGGGACGCCCCAGACCACAGCCGTGGGGCCACCCCCACCCCCGCGGCTCGAGTCTGGGTGACACACCCTCACCATGGGCCCCGAGCGCGCTGGGCAGCCACAGCTGGGCTATGCTCCCTGCCCATGATGCTCCTGCTGCTCCTGTTGTCCTGCGGGCCCGATCCCGCCGTCGACACCTCACCACGGGACACCGGCCTCGATCCGGTCGGGGACGCTGATGGTGACGGCATCGAGAATGGGGTGGAGCTGAGCGAGGGCACGGACCCTCGGGATCCCAGCTCGGCCTCCGCCTGGCACCCCGAGTGGACCGAGCGCCCCCGCTTGCTCACGGATGCCGAAGGGCTGGCGCAGCTGCCTGGGCTGATGACGCGCGAGGGCGATCCCTGGGAGACCTTGGCCTCGCGCATCGGCAGCCGCTGTGCCAGTGAGCCCATGGAGGATGACCTCACCCGGGTCTCGGCCACCGCCAACGGCAACATCGCCCTGGCCTGCGCGGTGCTGCACCTGCTTGGGGACAGCGATGCAGGGGACAAGGCGGCGGGGGTCCTCGAGACCCTGCCCGTGGACGCCGAGCTGGGCGCCAGCACCCTCTTCTACACCGACCTGCACCTCAGCCAGGGCCTGTTGCAGGGAGCCCGGGCCTACGATCTGCTGCTGGCCGCTGGCTACCCCGACGGGCGCGATCCCCAGGCCGCAGAGGAGAGGCTGCACGCCCTTGGCGAGTTCCTGTGGGACTACTACGTCGCCACCTACCCCCAGTGGATGCAGTACGCCCAGAACAACCACGCGACCAAGCTGGCGGCGGCCTTCGGTGCCCTGGGCATGGGGGCTCCCGACGATCTCCGCTCCGCCCGCTACGTCAACTACGCGGTCTGGGAGCTGAACCGCCTGCGGTCTGTGCTCCACGCGGTCGACGGTGGCTACGCCGAGGGGCCCTCGTACCTGGTCTACGGGATGGAGTCCGAGCTGCCCTTCATGGCCGCCTTCGACCGCTGGCTGGGAGACGGCGAGGTGCTCGCTACCCGGGTCTGCGAGCACGATCCCGATCCGGACTGCGAGCCAGCCCTGGTGGCCCAGGCCTCGCCGCTGCGGGACAGCAGGGTCTGCGACGCCTTCGAGCGCTTCGTGGAGTCGTCGATGCCCGCTGGCTACGGGCCGAACACCGATGACGGCAACCTCGCCTCGGCCCACCTGGGGCTCGTGGCGGGGCTCTGTGACTCACCGGCTGCCGCCTGGGGTTGGGAGTTCCAGGCCGCGAGCTGGGCGTCCTCGGGGTCCGTGGACCTGGCGGCCGATTCCCTGCTGGCCTGGGAGCAGGCCCCCGGCGGTGTGCAGCCCGATGCGGGCCCCATCGCCCGGCCCGACGCGGGCTGGGCGGTGCTGCGCAGCGGCTGGGAGCGTGACAGCGCCTACGCCTTGCTGCAGGCCGAGCACGGCGTGGCTCGCTCCGGGGGCGGTGGCCACGAGCACCCCGACACCCTGGCCTATCTGTGGTCGGCGCGGGGCTACTACCTGCTCATCGACAGCGGCTACGGCAACTGGGACGACCACCAGGAGGTCAACGACCCCGAGGCCCACAACCTGTTCATGGGGGGCGGCGAGGGGCCCGGCCGCCCCCAGGCCTGGGGCGTC
>CAZHIK010001261.1:0-2720 GCA_964532635.1 uncultured Enterobacterales bacterium | reverse complement strand
ACGACCTGCACGAGACGATCGCGGCCAAGGCGGCCGAGGCGGTCTCCCGCATGGGCTTCCGCCAGGTGCGCTCGGTAGTGCTGGCCGCGGCCATGGAGCAGAACGTCTACCGGGGAGCCCGCAAGGAGCTGATGAACGAGATGTGGCAGGCGGCCATCGGCACCGCAGTGGGCTGCCGGGTGACCGCCCAGTTGGCGCGCCGCGATCCCGACAACGCCTTCCTGCTGGGCCTGATCCACGACATCGGCAAGCCGGTGCTGGCCTGGTGCCTGGACAAGGTGATCCGCGAGCGCATGGCGGGCGGGGTGGAGTTCGACGACGTGGCGCCGGACGTCTTCCACCTGCTCCACGCGCGCGTGGGCGCGCTGATCGTCCGCCACTGGAAGCTCCCCAGCGGGCTGGCCAAGATAGTGCTCCACCACCACGATCCCAGCCCCCCCGAGGAGCTGCGTGCCTGGGCCCGGATGCTGCGCATCGCCGACCTGCTCTACCAGTGCTGGCGCGACAGCCCCGAGGACTTCGACGACGAAGGCATGCTGCACAACCACGTCCTGCTGGTGCGGACCTTCAAGGAGCCCGAGCGCATCCAGCGCCTGCTCAACATCTACCCGCCAGCCCTGGAGACGCTGCTGGCGGGGTAGTGGGTCACGGATCCCCGCAGTCACCCTCCTCGACGGTCGGGTAGTCGTCGACGTGGTTCTCATGTACGTAGCGACCGGGGAGCGCTCCCGGGAACGTGGCCAGGCCCTCCTCGCGGTCCACCCAGCGCAGCTCGATCTCCCTGGTGGACTCGGCGTCGTAGCTGGTGGCAGCGTGCAGCAGCAGGCCGGCATCGTCCGCGAGCTCCTCGAAGGCCGAGAGCTCGTACTTCATGGCTTCCTGGCCGGCGTCCGCCATGATCGTCGCCGGCTGGACGTCGGCGTCGATGATGATCGTGGGTGTGCCCGCGTGGCAGAAGCTCATGACCACCCAGCCCTGGTCCTGCTCGTCGATGCGCGTCCACTCGCCAGCGACGGCGTGCAGCGGGCCCGCCGGCTTGGGCTCCGGCTCGGCCGCCGGTGAGGCCGCCGCCCCAGCCTCGGGGGCGGGCTGTGGGGCCGGCAAAGGCACGGGGGCCGGAGCCAGCGTCGCTGGAGGCTCGGAGGCCGTGCAGGCGCCCAAGGTAGAGATCAGGAGGAGGAACAAGTGCCGCATGGACCCTCCAAGGGAAGGAGCTTGCTGGACGATAGCACAACTTCAAAGCGAAACAACCATGTCACACCCCCGGGGCATCGGCCCCGGCTCCAGTTGTCCGCCGCCGCCTCGGCGGTCAAGCCGACGGGCTGGCACATCGCGTCCACGCCCCGTCCCTGCTAAGGAGCGGCTCCAGACAGCGAGGCAGGACGCAACGAGCATGAGGACACCCGAGCGACTCGTCCCCCTGATGGAACAGGGCGTCATCGAAGAGGTGATCCGGCCGCTACAGGCAGGCAAGGAGGCCGAGGTGTTCTTGGTGCGAGCCGAGGGCGCGGTTCGGGTCGCCAAGGTCTACAAGGAGGTCGAGTACCGCGGCTTCAGAAACCGGGCCGACTACACCGACGGGCGCAGGGTCCGTAGCTCTCGCAGCCAGCGCGCCATCGACAAGCGCTCCGCCTTCGGGCGCCAGCAGGAAGAGGAGGCCTGGCACGCTGCCGAGGTGGACGCACTCTACCGCATCCAAGGAGCCGGAGTCCGCGTGCCAGAGCCCTACGCCTTCGTGGAGGGAGTGCTGGTGATGGAGCTCGTCTGCGACGAGCATGGCCGGCCAGCGCCACGCCTGGCCGACCTCACGCTGCGACGGGACGAAGCCGTCGAGGTCTTCCACACGCTGCTGCGCGAGGTGGTGAAGATGCTCTGCGCGGGCCTGATCCACGCCGACCTGTCCGACTTCAATGTGCTGATGGGCAACGACGGCCCCGTGCTCATCGACTTCCCCCAGGCTGTGGACCCCGCCCACAACAACCACGCCCGCCGGCTGCTGATCAGGGACGTGGACAACCTGTGCCGCATCCTCGGGCGCTTCGCACCCCAGCTCAGGAGGAAGAAGTACGGCCAGGAGATGTGGTCCTTGTACGAGCGAGGGGAGCTGACCCCCCGGACCCGCCTGACCGGCCGGTACCGTCGCCCCAAGGTGCAGGCCGACGCAGACGCGGTCCTGGCCGAGATCGCCGAGATCGAGCGCGAGAGCCGCGAACGCCGTGAGGCCCTCGGGTTGCCCCCCGCCCGCCCTCCGCGGGCACCGAGCTTCTCCGAGAAGCCCAGCCCCGAGCCCCAGGACGCCGTGCCAACCGCCACGGGCAAGAAGCGCCGCCGGCGGAGGAAGAAGCGGTCGGGGCCACCCAAAGCCGAGCAGCGCAGCGAGAGCACCACCCCGGCGCGCCAGGACGAGTCCAAGCGCAAGCGCCGCAGACGGCGATCATCGAGGAGCGACTCGGGGCCCTCCCGGCCCAAGGTGGTCAAGGTCGGCTGAGGACGGCCGCTGTCGAACCCTCGAGCGCCCTCTCCCTCGCCGACGTGGTCGGTGGGGCGGCCCATGCCGATACCGTTAGAGCATCCCACCATGTCACCCCGCAGCCAGCGCCCCGAGCTCCCCTGGATCGCCACTACCGCTGTGGCGGTGCTGCTGGTGCAGCTGTGGGCCGACGAGGCGCCGGGCTTCCCCTTCGGCTCGGACTGGGGGCAGTACCTCCAGGGTGCCGACG
>CAZHIK010001260.1:0-2722 GCA_964532635.1 uncultured Enterobacterales bacterium | reverse complement strand
GTCGTCGACCCGCTCGAGCTGTTGATCGATGGACTCGAGCCGCTGACGGAGCACTAGGTTTTCGTGGGTCAGATCGTCGTAGCCCGCCACGCGGGACCACAGCAGGCCCACAGCGGTAGCCAGCAGGGCCAGCACCACCACCAGGCTGGCTCCCAGCAGGCGGAGACGGCGCAGCTGCAGAGCGCTGATGTGGAGCTGTCGGACATCCCGCTGACCCACGTCGGGCACCAGCAGGATGGTGTAGCCTCCTCGGTCGTTCCGATCCGGGGAGGCGAGCCGGCTCACCGGACCTCCTCCACGCGGCAGATCACGGTGGTGATGTTGTCGTCGCCACCGCGGGTGCAGGCCAGCTCGATGAGGGAGCGCGAGGCACCCTGGGGGGAGGCCGAACGCACCGACTCGCCCATCTCGCCGGTGTCCACCAGATTGGACAGACCGTCGGAGCAGAGCAGGAAGGTGTCGTTGCGTCGCACCGCGCGGACCTGGATGTCCACATCCACGTCTTCCTGGTAGCCCAGGGAGCGGGTGATGATGTTGCGCAGCTTGTGGGTCTTGGCTTCTTCCGGGGTGAGCACACCAGCGCGGATCTTCTCGTTGACCAGGGAGTGGTCCTCGGTGAGCTGCTCGATGAGGTCGTCGCGGATGACGTAGGCCCGGGAGTCGCCCACGTGGGCCACGAACGCGTTGCCGCTGTCGATCAGCAGCACCAGCGCGGTGGTGCCCATGCCCTTGAACTCGGGCTCGGCGACGGCCTTTTCGTAGATGCGCTTGCCAGCGAGGCGGATGGCGTAGCGGATCTTCTCGCGGGTGGCTTCGATGGGATCGTCGGGAAGCTCGGCGGCGGGGTCGGCCTCGATGTTGGACAGGACCTCTTCGACCGTGTTCACGGCGATGCTGCTGGCCAGCTCGCCGCCGACGTGGCCGCCCATGCCATCGCAGACAACGAAGAGGTTGAGCTCGTCGTTGATCAGGTAGGCGTCTTCGTTGTTGGTGCGCTTCATCCCGACGTCGGTCATGCCACAGGACGTGATGCGCATCGTAGGACTCCTGGCTCGATGGACACGGGACAGTGCGGAGGGCTTCCTGGATTCCCGGTCGAGTTGCGGCCCCCCTTTATCAGGGGTGGACCCGCGGGCCAAACGCCTTATCTTGGGGGGCCTCGAATCCCCTGCCCGGAGTGTGCGCAATGCTGGACCGCATCACTGGCATGTTCACGAAGCTTGTTGGTACGCGGACCGACCGCGAGATCAAGCGCATGCGCCCCATCATCGATCGCATCAACCAGCTCGAGTCGAAGTACGCCGAGTTTCCCGACGATCGACTCGCCGCTTGCTACGCGGAGTTTCGCCAGCAGGTCGACAACGGCGCCGAGCTCGACGACATCATGCCCGAGGTCTACGCCATGGTGCGTGAGGTGGCCAAACGCCAGCTGGGCGAGCGTCACTACGACGTGCAGTTGGTGGGTGCCATCGTGCTGCACCAGGGCCGCATCGCCGAGATGAAGACCGGCGAGGGCAAGACCCTGGTGGCCACCATGCCCATCGCGCTCAACGCGCTGACCGGCAAGGGCTGCCACGTCATCACGGTCAACGACTACCTGGCCGATCGCGACGCCAACTGGATGGGCAAGATCTACGGTTTCATGGGTATGACCGTCGGCAAGATCCTCTCCAGCGACCGCGACCAAGCCAGCAAGCGGGCTGCCTACCAGGCGGACGTCACCTACGGCACCAACAACGAGTTCGGCTTCGACTACCTGCGCGACAACATGAAGTTCGACCTCGCGGAGTACGCCCAGCGCGGCCACAACTTCGCCATCGTCGACGAGGTCGACTCCATCCTGATCGACGAAGCGCGTACACCGCTGATCATCTCCGGCCCCACCCGCGATCCCCTCGACAAGTACTACCTGATCGACTCGGTGGTCCCCGCGCTGCAGAACGAGATCGACTACATCATCGACGAGAAGGGCAAGAGCGTCACGCTGACCGACGAGGGCGTGGACCGGGTCGAGGGCAAGCTCGGGCTGGACAACCTCTACGATCCCCACAACATGGAGATCCTCCACAAGGTCGACCAGGCGCTCAAGGCCCACATGCTCTTCAAGCGTGACAAGGACTACGTGGTCCGCAACAGCAAGGTGGTCATCGTCGATGAGCACACCGGGCGCCTGATGAAGGGCCGGCGCTGGTCCGACGGCCTGCACCAGGCGGTGGAGGCCAAGGAGCGGCTCGAGATCGAGCCCGAGTCCCAGACCTACGCCACCATCACCTTCCAGAACTACTTCCGCCTCTACTCGAAGCTGGCCGGCATGACGGGCACCGCCGAGACCGAGGCCGAAGAGCTGATGAAGATCTACGACCTCGAGGTCGTGGTCATGCCCACGAACGAACCGGTGCGGCGCGTGGACCACGACGACGTCATCTACAAGACCCAGATGGAGAAGTTCCGTCAGGTGATGGCGGAGATCGAGGACAGCCGCGAGCGGGGCCAGCCCGTCCTCGTCGGCACCGTGTCGGTGGAGAAGTCCGAGATCCTCCACCAGATGCTCACCAAGCGCGGCTTCCACCACGAAGTGCTCAACGCCAAGAACCACTACCGCGAGGCCGACATCATCGCCCAGGCCGGCCGCAAGGGCGCGGTCACCATCTCCACCAACATGGCGGGCCGCGGCACCGACATCAAGCTCGGCGGTGACCCCACCAAGCTGGCCCTGCACGAC
>CAZHIK010001259.1:0-2722 GCA_964532635.1 uncultured Enterobacterales bacterium | reverse complement strand
ACTCCACGCCGGGTGTGGTAGCGCGTGCTCATCCTCCGCCCGCACCGGCCGCAGATCACCAGCCCCTGGAGCAGGGCGTTGCCCTCGCGGGGCACCCGTCGGCGCATGTCCGCGGTGCCGCGTTCGATGTCATTGTCACGCAGGATGCGCTGGTTCTCCTCGAACTCCTCCCAGGTGATGTAGGCGGCGTGGGCGCCAGGGATGAGCGAGGTCCACTCCGCCGGCTCGAGCTTCTCCGTGATCGTGCGCCCGTCGGCGGTCCGTCGCCGGCGCGTCCTGCCGTAGAAGTACGCGCCGGCGTAGCGCGGGTTGTGCAGGGTGCGGTTGACGGTGGCCTGGCCGAGGGGGACGAAGCTCAGCTCGCCGCGGCTCGGGCCACCGCGGTGCCGGACCGGGAAGCCGATGCCCTCCTTGCGAAAGGTCCGCATCGTCGCGTGCCCAGTGCCGGTCCGGCGGAAGGTCTCGAAGAAGTAGCGGATGGTGTCCTGCACCTGCCGATCGGGGTCGAAGATCACCTCGCCCGCCTCGTCGTAGACGAAGCCGATGGGCAGGGGAGAGCGGTACTCGCCGCGGCGGGCCTTGGTCAGGATGCCGCCGCGGAGTCGGGCCTTGATGACGTGCAGCTCCGCCTCGCTCATGGTGCCCTTCAACCCGAGCAGCAGCCGGTCGTTGAAGTGCGACGGGTCGTAGACGCCGTCCTCGTCCAGGATGAGTGTGTCGGCCAGGGCGCAGATCTCCAGCAGGCGGTGCCAATCCGCCGAGTTCCTCGCCAGACGGGAGACCTCCAGGCCCATGACGATGCCGACCCGGCCCATGCCGACCTCGGCCACCAGCCGCTGGAAGCCCTCCCGGCCCGCAACGCTGGACCCGGACTCTCCCAGATCGGAGTCGACGACCACGACCTGGTCTTCGTCCCAGCCGAGGGTGAGCGCCCGCTGCCTGAGTCCATACTGGCGCTTGGTGCTCTCGGTGTTCTCCAACACCTGGCGCAGGGTGGACTGACGCACGTAGAGGTAGGCGGTACGATGCAGGTGGCGAGGTCGGACCTTGCTCGACAGTGACGAGTTCATGATGACGGGACCGCGGTGTGGGTGTTGGTGAACGCCGCCTCGGCGATGAGACGCGCGAGGCGGGAGTGCGGACGGAGATGGTGGTTCGACATGACGGCGGGAGCGCGCAGCGGCGCGGCGGGCTCGTCTCTCACCGAGCGAGCCCAGGACCAGAGCCCGCGACGAAGCAGCAGCGTGAGCCCACGCCGGGAGGCCGGCTCGATGGGTGCCCCGAGCGCACCGCGCCGCAGCTGCTCGTAGCGGGAGGCCGGCAGCGCCGAGTCGACACTGCACTGGATCACCGGGGCTTTTTTTTTCCAGCCAGCGCGCGTTCGATGGTCCTGGGGTGCACCACCAACCCGAAGCGCTCCCGGACCCGACGGGCGAGCTCGGGCGCGCGGAGCGGCCCCGTCGCCGGGGCCTCCGCCCGGACGAAGGCCAGCACCTCCCCCGTGAGCTTGTGCGGCCCCCGCGGCCCCCGTTTCTTCGGGACCAGCCCTGCGATCCCGTCGCGCTCGAAGGCCGCCTTGGCCTGATAGTAGGTGGGCCGGGAGAAGCCGAAGGCCGCAGCCGTCTCTCCCACGGGCCTGCCCTCGGCACGCACGCGCCGGAGCAGCTCGTACTTGATCTGGACGAGGTCGCTCGGGTCGTAGAACTCCGAATCCTGGAAGAGAGGATCCTCCACCGCTTCCGGGCGGGGGTTCAGCGTGCCCTCCTCGCGGAGGGCGTCGATCTTGGTGGCGGTCATGGGGATGCTCCGCGGGGTGTGGCTTGCATTTTATGCCGCTCCACACGATCACGTCAAGTGTATGTGGAGGGCCGTTCATTGCTGCAATGCCTTTGTACATGCCGTTATAGCCGTCCCCGCCTATCGGCCCCACTCGCTCATGCGGCATAATTTCCTTAACTATTGCGGCAGATTTTCGCTTACACATGTCCGCCCTCCTCATCGACTTCACCCACCAGCCGGGACACGAACACCACCAACCTGATCAGCTCGTCCGCCCGGAGCCAGGCTCGGCCTGCGGCCACATCGACCAGGGGATCGACGTCCCCGAGATCGGTCCATGACAGCGGCATCGACTGCAGGACACCGTCCTCGTCACGGTACCGAAGGCGCTGCTCTCCCCGGCCGCTCCGTCGCCGCTCCACCCATTCGATCTCACGCCCAGAGAGCGGGTGGAACGGATGCGTGACGCGGACAACTCTGCTCGATCCCTCGACCTTCAGTGCAGTGTGGTGTGGTCGGTTGCTGTTCGACGGACTTGTCTTGGCGAGGGTCACTGCAGCGCAGGTAGGCGGCTCCGATGATCATGAGGGACTCTCCACGGGAAAGATCCCGTTGTATTTTACATAACGTCGATTCCTTGCCTACTTGTTTTCAGAAGAACCGCCGCTACGGCCAGCGTCGAGTGCGGCTTGCAGGTCGGCCAGGGTGAGGCAAGAGCCCCAGGCTTCGAGGTCGGGGGGGCCCTCGCTGGCGATCGCATCGCCGACGCGGGCGGGCCGACCGTGCCTGGTGGTGGCACGGTGCCCAGCGTCCTTGTGGGCGCTGGTGCTCGGCTCGGCGTTGGCGGTCGGGGTGGTCACGGGCTGGGCTCCATGACCAGAGGGTAGTTGTCGTTGCCACACACTGGCCATCCGCGAGCGGCGTAGAAACCCCGGACACGTCC
>CAZHIK010001258.1:0-2723 GCA_964532635.1 uncultured Enterobacterales bacterium | reverse complement strand
GGACATCCCCTGGCTGTTGATGGGAATGTGGTTGGGCCTCGAAGGCCATGCCCATCAGCTGCGTGAAGTACAGCACCGGGATGGAGAAGTGGGTGTCGAAGTGCGCGTTGACCTTCGCCTGGAACATGTCCAGGTTCATGTGGCACAGCGGACAGGTGGTGATGATGCAGTCGGCCCCGGCCTTCTCGGCGGCCAGCAGCACGTTCTTGGACATGCGCAGGGCGACCTCTTCGTTGGTCATGATCTGGGAGCCGCCGCAGCAGCGCGCTGCCATGGGGTAGTCCACCGGGGTGGCGCCCAGGGCCGCGCTGATCAGGTCCAGCGCCTCGGGGTACTCGGCGTCGTCGAAGCCGTAGGGCCTCACCATCTGGCAGCCCACGTAGCCGGCGACCTTCAGCCCGGTCAGCGGCCGCTTGACCGTGGCCTTGATCTTCGACAGCCAGGGCTCGGACACGAAGATCTCGAGGGCGTGCTTGACCTCGACGGTCCCGTTGTACTCGAGCCCGGCGGCGTTCAGGGCGCCGCAGACTGTGGCGCGGGTCTCGGGGAACTCTTTCAGGTACTTGTTGGCCTTGGCCAGGCCCAGGTAGCAGGCGCTGCAGGGGGCCACGATGTCCTTGCCCATCTGCTCGGCCAGCGCGAGGTTGCGGGCCGAGATGGCCATGGCCAGCTTCTCGCGCACGGAGAAGTAGGCGGTGGCGCCGCAGCAGTTCCAGTCGTCGATCTCCTCGAGCTCGATGCCCAGGACCTTGGCGACCGACAGCAGGGACTCTTCGTAGGACGCGCCCGTCGCCTTGGCGGAGCACCCCGGGTAGTAGGCGAAGCTGGTCATACCGTGCCTTCCTTTTCGACGTAGGCCACGATCTTGCGGATCTGGTCGATGTTCCGGATGCGCTCCGGTGCACCCATGCTCAGCAGTCCCTTGGAGATCATGGACATGCCGATGGGCGCGTAGGAGAGGAACTTCCCCGGATTCGTCTTGAGGTAGTAGTTGAAGATGAGCATCCGCTCATCGTTGCGACCGTAGGTGTTGATGTTGTCCACGAACACCTGGGCCATGTAGGAGGCCTTGGGCTGGGCCTTGCCTTCGGCCAGGGCCACGCGCTTGAGCGCGTACATGATGTCCGTGATCTTGATCTGGGACGGGCAGCGCTCCTGGCACATGTAGCAGGACGCGCACATCCAGATGGTGTTCGAGGCTAGCACCTCGTCCCGCATACCAGCGCGAATCATCGCGATGATCTGCCGCGGGGTGTGCTCCATGTCAGGGGCTGCAGGGCAGGAGCCGCTGCAGGTGCCGCACTGGATGCAGTCCTTGATGTTTTCCCCACCGGGGATCTCGTAGATCTCCTCGAGGAAGTCCGGCTGCATGCCGCGCTCGAGGCGAATGACCGGGGCTGTTCCTTGCAAGCTGACCTCCTTGGCTTTCGGTCGCCAGGGTTCCGTGGTCGGCGGAAGTAACACTTGGAAACCACAAAAAATGGGGCCTCGCAGGGGGCGGATCGGGCCCCTCGAATCCGATACACCAGTGCGGCGATAGACAAAATGAAACGGCAGGTAGCAAGGGTGGAAAAGGTGGGTGTATAAAACTTCGACACCCTGAATTCGTGTCGCGGTATCCACGCCCTGGTGACACATGCGAGGACCCTTGGATTGCGCCGATGCATGGTTCGAGCGGGGCTAGCGCCCAGCCCCCTGTCACGGCCGCGGCCGCTTCGGGGGCACCCGTGGCGAAGACGGCCGCCTCGTCGGGCTGATCGATGTCACAGCCAAGCGCTGCACGAACATGATCGAACGCTGTGGACCGGCCTTGCGGAATCCGGGGTGCTGTCCTTGCCGATCCGGAGCTTTGGGGTCATGATCCTTCCTCGACGGAGTGAGCCGATGATCCCGTCCGCCATCCTGATGACCTGCTTGCTCGGCGTGGCCCGAGCCCAGGACGACGCCGCGCCTACCCACCACGCGCCGCCCCCCGATGGGGTGGAGCCCGAAGCCGAGGCACCGCCAGCCCTGCACGCGCCGGTTCCGAGGGTCGAGGATCCCGCCGCCGACTCCGAGCCCGCGCTCGACCCGGATCCTCTGCTGTCGGCCGAGGCGCGCCGCGAGCGCATGAAGGCTTATGGCGCCGGGCGCCTCGAGCTGCGCAGCTGGTCCGCCCCGCGACACGGTACGGCGTCGGTGGCCGTGGGTTGGTCCTGGGGCTGGTGGCCCTGGCATCCCTGGGCTTGGGGGCCCACCATGGGAATCCGCTATCGGCCTGTGCCCGGGGGTGACTGGGCCGTCTTCCAGGACCAGCAGCAGCTCACGGTGCCCGGCTACCTGGAGATCGTGGGCGACGATCTGCGGTTGGCGTCCCTGCAGACCGACCTGAAGCGCACCGGCCGGAGCCGAGGGGTGGGCGTAGGTGTGACCATCGCGGGGGTGGGGGCTACGGCCGCGGGCTTCATCGGCATGAATGGGGCCAGCAGCTACGACGAGTACTACGCCTGGAGCACCCTGGGAGTCAGCGGCATCATCACCGCCCTGGTGGGCTTGTCGGTCCACGGCAACGCCTCGGCCCGAGCCCACAACCTCGAGCACAGCTTCCCCTACACCGTCACCTACGACGAAACCCGAAGCCAGGTCCACACCCACAACCAGGCCCTGAGGGACGAGCTGGGCCTCCCCGGTGAGCCGGCCGAACCCCTTCCGGACAAGCGGCCTCCACGGCGACGCTGAGGGAC
>CAZHIK010001257.1:0-2725 GCA_964532635.1 uncultured Enterobacterales bacterium | reverse complement strand
CACTACCGGGCCCTGCACCAGGACGGCCGGATCATCGACATCGCCGTGGACGCATCCATGAGCATCGGCGACAGCGGCCGCCCGGAGATCATCTGCCAGGTCTCCGACATCTCCGAGCGCCTGCGGAGCGAGCGGCTCGAGCGCCTGTCCCACCGCCTGCTGCGCATCTTCCACGAACAGCGCAGCCTCGAGGGCCTGGTCAACGCCTTCTGTACCGAGATCCGCGAGTCCACTGGCTGCGCAGCGGTGGCGGTCCGCCGTCGCGCCTCCGACGGCTCCGCCCCCTGGCTCGCCAACCAAGGCTTCCCCCAGGAACTGCTCGAGCCCTGGGGGGCCATGGCCGAGGGGGAGACCGCGGGCTTCGCCACCCTGGTCACCGTGCCCATCCAGTTCCGCGACCGCTCCCTGGGCTTGATCCACGCAGCCTCCCGGCAGCCGCAGGGCATCCCCAGGGACGTGCTGGCGGTCCTGGACGAGTCCGCCCTGCAGCTGGGCATCGCCATGCAGCGACTCCACACCGAGCAGCGGCTGCAGCAGCAGCTGACCTTCCAGCAGGAGGTGCTCGACGCCATCCCCATCCCCGTCTACTACAAGGACGACAAGGGCAGGATGATCGGCTGGAACCGTGCTTGGCTCCGCGCCACGGGCTGGCGTCCCTCGGAGGTCGACGGTCGACGCGCACAGGAGGTGCTGCCCCCTGCCGAAGCCGCCAAGTTCGCCGAAAAGGACGCCGAGCTCCTGTCCCGCGGCGGCCGCCAGATCTTCGAGCACAGCTTCGAGGGTCCCCACGGCAGGCAGCAGCACACCGTGATCCATCGCGCCACCTTCTCCCGTGGCGACGGGGAAGTCGGGGGCATCATCGGCGCCATGGTGGATGTCACCGATCTCGAGCGAGCCAAGGCGGCCCTGGAGGACCTCAACCGCAACCTCGAGGCCAAGGTCAGGGAGCGCCTGGGGGAGCTGCAGAGCCTCTACCGCCTCTCCCGGGAGCTGGCCCACGCCCAGGGTCCGAGCGATCTGGGTCACGCCGTCCTGCACCACCTGCCCGAGCCCCTCGGAGCCGAGATCTGCGCCCTTGTGCTCTGCAACGGCGATGAGCACACAGCCTTCACCCGCGCCGAGCGCAACCTCGCTCCCGAGATCAGCGAGGAACTCACCCAGCGCCTCCAGGCCGAGCTCGATCGGGCCGACCTCTGCACGCCGGGGCTCGGCCCCCTCGAGGGCTACGCCATTGCCGCGCCGAACCCCTCCAAGCCGGCCATGAGCCGGCTCGGCTCCTGCTACTCCCTGCCCCTGTCGGCCGAAGGCGCCGGGCGCCAGCTGGGCGCCCTGTTGGTGGCCGTGGAGGCCGAGGAGGCCCTGGACGAGCACCACGTCCGGATGCTGCACGTGGCTGCCACCCAGGTGGCCGAGACAGCCTTGCGCCTGCAGCAGGCCCCCCCCACCGCGACGCCACGCGCGCACTCGCACTCCAAAGAGCCTGGGGTACCCAGCGGGGTGCGCAACCTGCTCGATCGACTGCCCCAGCTGGCCTTCCTCGTGGACGCCGAGCATCGCCTGGTGCACGTCAACGACGCCGCCGCGCAGCAGCTCGAGCTCCACCGCGAGGCGCTGCTGGGCCAGCAGCTCGGCCGGTGCCCGGTGGGCTGGGACTGGCCCAGCGTCGAGACCGCGCTCCTTCCCCAAGCCCTCCGCAGCGGCCCCACACTGCTCCCGGCCGTCCGCTACACCCGGCCCGATGGCGGGATGGGCCTGCTCGACCTGTGGCTGCTGCCCTTCGAGGATGCCCTGGGCACCCACAGCGTCCTGCTCCTCGGCGAGGATGTCACCCGCCGCCGCGAAGCCGAGGACCGCCAGCACCACGCCCGCAAGATGGAGTCCGTCGGACAGCTGGCCTCGGGCATCGCCCACGAGATCAACACCCCCACCCAGTACGTGGGTGACAACCTCCAGTTCCTGGGGGAGTGCTTCGACGACCTCGCGGGCGTGATCGAGCTTGTCCGCGAGCTCCTCGAAGGCCCCCTGGCCGACGCGCTGCCAGCCTCCACTCGCCTGGCCCTCGAAGAAGCCTGCGACCAGGCCGACCTCGAGTACGTCCTGGAGGAGGTCCCCAGCGCGGTGCGACAGGCCCGCGAAGGCGTCTCCCGCATCAGCACCATCGTGGGCGCCATGCGGGAGTTCTCCCACGGTGGCAGCCGGGAGAAGACCGTGGTGGACGTCAACCGCTGCGTGGAGTCCACCGTCACCGTGGCCCGCAACGAGTGGAAGTACGTGGCCCGGGTGGCCCTCGAACTCGACCCCGACCTGCCCAGCGTTCCCACCCTCCCCGCCGAGCTCAACCAGGTCCTGCTCAACCTCCTCATCAACGCGGCCCAGGCCATCGCCGCCACCGAGCGGGTCCAGCAGGGTGAGCAGGGCAGCGTCACCATCCGGAGCGCGCGCTGCGAAAAGGGTATCCGCATCGACATCATCGACGACGGCTGCGGCATCCCCCAGCGCCACCAGCCGCGGATCTTCGAGCCCTTCTTCACCACCAAGCCCGTGGGCGAAGGCACGGGCCAGGGCCTGGCCATCTCGCGGTCCATCGTCACCGACAGGCTCGGGGGAACCCTGAGCTTCGAGAGCGAGCCCGGGCGCGGAAGTACCTTCGCCATCGAGCTTCCCCTGTCCAGCTGAGCCGCGTTAGAGGGTGGCTATGAGCACACTCCGCATCCTGTTCGTCGAC
>CAZHIK010001256.1:0-2726 GCA_964532635.1 uncultured Enterobacterales bacterium | reverse complement strand
CCTCCATCTCGCCCAGGCGCTGGCCACCGAACTGGGCCTTTCCGCCCAGCGGCTGCTGGGTGACGAGGCTGTAGGGGCCGATGCTGCGGGCGTGGATCTTGTCGTCCACCAGGTGGTGCAGCTTGAGCATGTACATCACGCCGACGGTGACGTCGGTGTGGAAGGGCTCGCCGCTGCGGCCGTCGAAGAGGATCACCTGGCCCGAGCGGGTGCGGGCACCCAAGGCGAGGGCGTCCTTGATCTCTTCTTCCTTGGCTCCAGCGAACACCGGCGTGGCCACGGGCACACCCGCCAGGTACTTGCGGGCGAAGGTGTGCAGCTCCTCCTCGGAGGCCTCCATCACCCACTCGCCGCTGTCGTCGTTCAGCGAGCAGATGGTGTCGCGCACGTACTTGCGGAGATCGTCCACCGGGTAGGCTTCCTCGAGCATCTGGCCGATCTTCTCGCCCATGCCCTTGGTGGCCCAGCCCAGGTGGGTCTCGAGCACCTGACCCACGTTCATGCGGGAGGGCACGCCCAGCGGGTTGAGGACCAGGTCCACGGGGGTGCCGTTCTCGAGGTAGGGCATGTCCTCCTGGGGGAGGATCTTGGAGATGACGCCCTTGTTGCCGTGGCGACCGCACATCTTGTCGCCGGGCTGCAGCTTGCGCTTGATGGCCACGTAGATCTTGACCATCTTGATGACGCCCGGGGACAGCTCGTCGCCCTTGAGCAGGCGGTCGACCTTGGCCGCGAACTTCTCGCGGATGGCGTCGACCTTCTCCTGGACCTGCCGCAGCATGGCGTGGATGCGGTCCTCGGCCTCGGTGGTCTCTTCTTCGATGGCCAGACGCTCGAAGTGATCGAAGCTGAGGCCACGCAGGACCTCTTCGGTCAGCGTCTGGCCGGCGGCCACGATCTCCTCGCCAGTCTCGTCATCGAGCAGGCGGGCGGCGCTGACCTTGCCCAGGGCGGCGCGGACCAGCTGGCGGGCGCCGGACTCGCGCAGGGCCTTGATGGCCTCGTCGCGGTCGCGGTGGATGGCTTCCACGGCCTGACGCTCGTTCTCGAGGGCGCGCATGTCCTTCTCGACGCCTTCGCGAGCGAAGACGCGGGCGCCGATGACGATGCCCTTGGCGCCGGGAGGCACCCGCAGGGAGGTGTCCTTCACGTCGCCGGCCTTCTCGCCGAAGATGGCGCGGAGCAGCTTCTCTTCGGGGGACAGCTGGGTCTCGCCCTTGGGCGTGATCTTGCCGACCAGGATGTCGCCGGACTGGACCTCGGCGCCCACCTTCACGATGCCAGCGTCGTCGAGGTAGGTCAGGGCCTCGTCGCCGACGTTGGGGATGTCGCGGGTGATCTCTTCCTTGCCCAGCTTGGTGTCGCGGGCGGCGACCTCGAACTCCTCGATGTGGATCGAGGTGAAGTAGTCGTCGCGCACCAGGCGCTCGGAGATGAGGATGGAGTCCTCGAAGTTGTACCCACCCCAGGGCATGAACGCGACGGTGATGTTCTGGCCCAGGGCCAGCTCACCCAGCTGGGTGGCGGGACCGTCCGCGATGACCTCGCCCTCGTGCACGTAGTCACCGGGGCGGACCACCGGCTTCTGGTTGATGCAGGTGGACTGGTTGGAGCGGACGAACTTGGTGAGGTTGTAGATATCGACGTCGGCGCCGGCGTCGGCCTGCTCGTCGGAGTCGTGCTTGATGACGATGCGGGAGGCATCGACCGACTCGACGGTGCCGTTGCGGCGGCAGGTGGTGGTGACGCCGGAGTCGCGGGCCACGACCCGCTCCATGCCGGTGCCCACCAGCGGGGCCTCGGTCTTGATGACCGGCACCGCCTGGCGCTGCATGTTGGAGCCCATCAGGGCGCGGTTGGCGTCGTCGTTCTCGAGGAACGGAATGAGCGAGGCGGCCACGGACACCAGCTGATTGGCGCTGACGTCCATCAGCGTGACGCTGTCCTTGGGCACCAGGGCGAACTCACCCTTCTCGCGGGCGGCCACGGTGTCATCCACGTAGTTGCCCTGCTCGTCGGTCTCGACCGCCGCCTGGGCGATGATGTGGTTCTCTTCCTTGAGCGCGGAGAAGAACTCGACATCGGGGGAGACGGTGCCGCCCTTCACGGTGCGGTACGGGGTCTCGATGAACCCGAAGGCGTTGACCCGCGCGTAGGTGGACAGCGACGCGATCAGGCCGATGTTCGGGCCTTCCGGCGTCTCGATGGGGCAGATGCGGCCGTAGTGGGTGTTGTGCACGTCGCGCACGTCGAAGCCGGCGCGCTCGCGGGTCAGACCGCCAGGCCCGAGGGCCGACAGGCGCCGCTTGTGAGTCACCTCGCTCAGCGGGTTCGTCTGGTCCATGAACTGGGACAGCTGGGAGCTGCCGAAGAACTCCTTGATGACCGCGCTGACCGGCTTGGCGTTGATCAGGTCGTGCGGCATCAGCGTCTCGATCTCCGAGAGGCTCATGCGCTCCTTGATCGCCTTCTCCATGCGGACCAGGCCGATGCGGAACTGGTTCTCCAGGAGCTCACCGCCCGGGCGGCCGCGCCGGTTGCCCAGGTGGTCGATGTCGTCGACCTCGCCCTGGCCGTTGCGCAGGGCGATCAGGTACCGGACCGTCCGCATGATGTCTTCGCGGGACAGCGTCGTCTGCTCGAGCGGAACGTCCAGCTCGAGCTTGTGGTTCATCTTGAGGCGGCCGACCTTGCTCAGGTCGTAGCGCTCCTCGTTGAAGAAGAGG
>CAZHIK010001255.1:0-2726 GCA_964532635.1 uncultured Enterobacterales bacterium | reverse complement strand
GAGGCGTGCCTCTCCCCCCGCGAGGACTGGGACGCGGTGCCGAACGCCGAGATCTGTCCAGCCTGGGACAAGCCGACCTGCGAGGTCGCGTTCCAGCTGACCCTCTCGCTCATCGAGCCGGAGCCAGCCAGGCCCCCCTTGCCCCGAATGACCCCCGAACTCCAAGCCTCCTTGGTGGAGTCGAGGCTTCCGAGCCTCCCCAGCTCACCGCCGCTTCGGCTGGTGACTGCCAGGTCGTCGCCAGAGCCTGCGGTTCAATGATCCCATGCCATGGCCCGAAGCTCCGATCCCGATCATCCTGCTGGCACGGAGCTGGGTGGTCCACAGAGGGGTCATGCCCGCAGATCTGCACCAAGCCGAGGGGTCATGCCCCCGAAAGTGCCCCACTCGGGCCGGTTCGGGCTACATCAGCCACCGGAGAATGCCCGATATCGTGGACAGCCTGGGCCTCTCCCTCCAGTTTTCGTCGAATGTGTAGCACTTCCAGGGGCATGACCCTGCGAGGTGTTGCAGATCGAGAGGCATGACCCCCTGGGGCCAAAGGCGGCCCATGACAGCTCGCTCGACATCGGAACTTCGCCCGCTCGCGCAGCTCGCGTGCTCGGGCGAGGTTCACTCCACCTGCCCCTGCAGGACCGTGCGCCTCGCCGCTACGCACAGCGTTGCACCTCGTCTGCCCGTCCTACAGCTCGCGCACAGCGCGAGCTATCGGGGAGCGTTTCACGCCCCCCGATAGTGGGCGCCATAAGAAAAACCAGCCCGAAGGCTGGTTTTTCTTATGGCGCCCCCTGTAGGACTCGAACCTACTACCTCTTGAATAGGAATCAAACGCTCTATCCGGATGAGCTAAGGGGGCGACGCCGCCCTGCTAACCCGCGAGCGCCTCGGGGACATCAGGGCTTCATCGTGTAGGCCCCATCCATCGCCAGCACGCGCTCGAGCACCGACTCCGTCCTCGCCGGGTCGACCGCGGGCCTCCGGATCATGGCCTGGGCGAAGGCACGCTGGGCCTTGGTGGCCTGGGGCTTCATGGACAGCTGCAGGGCGAAGCGGGAGAAGTCGCGCACCATGGTGTCGAAGATCTGGTCGATGACGGCGTCGTCCACGGACTGCAGGCGGGCGTTTTCGAGGATCAGCTGGCCGTAGACCACCAGGGTGAACAGCTCGCCCAGGATGAGCAGGAAGTCGAAGTCCTTGGCCTGCTCCTTGCTGGGCCGGGCCGCGCCCAGCATGGCCTTGAGCACACGGATCTGGCCGCGGAAGCGCTTGACGTTGGGCAGGCCCACGCCCTTGTACGCCGGTCGGTAGTCGTGGAAGCGGATCTTGCCCAGGCCCTTGGTGGGGCCCTGCTTCCACAGGAAGTCGTCGTCGTCCGGCGCTATCATGCGGCCGATCTCGGGGAACTCACCCGGAGAGAAGAAGTAGTTCTTCATGAACTTGATGATGAGGGCCATGTTGACGTGGACCGTGCCCTCGAGCTTGGGAAGTGCGCGGATGTCGCGCACCGCCATCTCGAAGTACAGGTCCTTCTCGAAGCCCCGGGCCGCGATGACGTCCCACAGCAGGTCCATGACCTGCTCACCCTGGGTGGTGACCTTCATCTTCACCATGGGGTTGTACAGCAGGTAGCGGCGGTCGTTGGGCCCAGCGGCGCGCATGTAGTCCGAGGCCCGCTGGGCGAACAGCCGCATGGCCACCAGCCGGGTCCAGGCGTCCACCAGCAGCTGCCGGATGTGGGGGAAGTCGGTGACCGCCGAGCCGAACAGGTGACGGTGGTGGGCGTGGGCGATGGCCTCGTACATGGCGTGGGTGCAGATGCCGATGCTGGCCCAACCCAGGTTGAACTTGCCGACGTTGACGGTGTTCAACGCCATGTCCCAGGCGTCGCGGCCGGTGGCCAGCACCTCGTCGGCGGCCACGGGGTAGTCGTCCAAGGCGTACTCACCGACGTAGTTCTGGGAGTTGCAGACGTTCTTGACGCACTCGTAGCGGCGCCGCTGGGAGTCCACGGCGAAGAAGCAGTAGTCGTCCTTGCCCTCGCCCAGCTTGCCGAAGGTGGAGACCCAGGCCGCCCGGTTGGCGTTGCCGATGTAGTACTTGCTGCCCTGGGCCAGGAAGCTGCCGTCGTCTTGGGGAATCAACCGGGTGCTGGTGCTGTAGATGTCCGCACCGTGCTCCCGCTCGCTCAGGCCGAAGCCGAACACGCCCCCGTCGCGCAGGGCCTGGGCGGTGCGCTGGCGCATGGTGGCGTTGTCGGTCATCCACAGGGGGCCCAGCCCCAGGATGCTCACCTGCCATGTGTACCAGTAGGCGAGCCCGTAGAACGCGAGCACCTCGTTGAAGGCGCAGTTGCGGAAGGTGTCCCAGCGGGTGGTTCCGTCGCCCTCGGATCCCGGGGTGAGCAGGTCGCGGAAGATGCCCTGCTCGCCCTGAAAGGCGATGAAGTCCTCGTAGAAGGTGCGCTCGTGGTCGTCGGCCTTGAGCTTGGCCTTGCCGCGCTCCTCGAAGAAGCCGATGGTGGACTTCATGATCTCGCGGGAGCGCTCGTCGAGCAATTCGTAGCGCTCGGTGGCGGGATTGAGCAGCACAGGTGCCTCCTCGAAGGGGGAGTGTTCCCCTACCTGGGTCCGGACTGAATCACCATTCATTTTTTCGTTCGGCCTTCACAGGAGTGCGCGATGGGCCTCCACACGAGTGTAGGGCTCCAGCTCACCGGGCCAGGCCCG
>CAZHIK010001254.1:0-2729 GCA_964532635.1 uncultured Enterobacterales bacterium | reverse complement strand
TCGATAGCGCCACCCTGGCCCCAGGGTCCCCGAAACGACGCGGAATGCGCGTCGAAACCCGGGGCCTCACTCCAGGAGTCGCCGTTGGACGCGGATAGCGCGTCGAAACCCGGGTCCTCGCTCCAGGAGTCGCCGTTGGACGCGCCTTCGTGCCACCGCTGGCGGGCGGGGGTCAACCCCGCCCCTACATTGCGGCACGACGCTCGAGGAGGCGGTCGCCCCACCCCCGCCCTGGACCGCTACTGCGCCGGTCGAGCGTACACCCGGAAGACCTCGCCGTAGCTGCCGCCGCCCACATCGTCTGCGTTGCGATGCCGGATCAGAGGCAGGTCGCCGAGCTTCGAGGTCCACCAGCCCTCGTCCTGGGGCCGCTGCAGCGCCGCGTGCTGGACGCTCCAGTCGAAGGCCGAGTCCTGTGCGCCGGGTCGCGTGGGGAACCCGTACAAGGCCACCTTCTCGACCCCCGGCTCGTAGGTGGTGTCCAGCGAGTCCAGCGGGGTGTACCCCAGCGCCTCGAAGCGTCCGTCGTAGGTCTCGGTGGCTGTGCCCAGGTTCCACAGGAACTGGTCGCGGATGCCCATGGCCCAGGCGTAGCAGTTGTAGCGCTTGTCGTAGCCGCTCAAGGCGTTGAACTCGTCGGCCTCGAGGCTCGGGAAGCTGGGCTCGAAGATGGCCTTGCGCCAGTCGGGGTTGGCGTCGGGGCGGGCCACGTCCACGGGGGAGGTGAAGTTGCGGCCGTAGTTGGAGTCCCAGGCCTCGGCTCCGTCGGCGGTGCGGCCGCGGAACCAGACCGCCACTTCGTGCACGCCGAAGGGCACGGCGGCCGGGGGCACGATGATGTGGCGTTCGCCGTCCTGGGTGGTCAGCACCGGACGCTCGAGGGCCGGGCCGCCGTCGAAGCTGACGAAGGCGGTGATGCTGTCGGCCTCGCGGCCCCCCAACAGCTCGGTCATGCGCGCGGGGTCGTAGTGCAGGCCGAGGCCTTCGCCGGCCCGGATGGTGCCGCGCCGGGCCTGGGACCAGTCAGCGCCGAAGTGCAGGCTGCCGCCTTCACTCGAGGCGGCCAGGATCTTCCGATCTTCCACACGTCCGGTGTACTGCTCGCCGTGTTCGGTCTCTGCCACGATGGAGACGCTCAGCTCGCCGAAGGCGTGCTCGGGCAGCTCGAGCTGCAGCTGCTGGAAGATCAGCTCACCGTCGGCGTCCCGCTGGCCGTCGGCCAGGTACCCACCGGCGAGCAGTTCGCCCCAACCCGGCGCCCGGATCTCCAGGCGCACCCGCTCGGCGTCATAGTGCCGCAGGTCCTCGATCTTGTCGTCGCTCAGCCTGAACACGAAGGGCGCGCCGGCGTCGAGCACCAGGTACTCGGTGCCGCCGGTGCGGGCGCTCAACTCCACGCTGGTGCCGTCTTCGAGCTGGGCTTCCTGCAGGATCTCGGCGCCGAAGACCACGGTGGTTTCCTGGATCTCGCTGGCTCGAGCACCCTCGGGCTCCCGGGTGTCCAGCGCATGCCGCAGCTCGTCCACGCCTGCGACCTCGGGGACGCAGGGATCGGCCCGGACCTCCGCCGCCGCCAGCAGCAGCCCCACGCAGCCGAATGCCGCGTAGATGGCGAGCATCGGCGATCGGCAGGCTCTGGCCATGGACGGGACCTCCGGGTGGGCGCCGGCTATGCGGCGCCCGCCGGGGATGCAAGGGCCATGCCAGGTTCTTCCTGTCTCTTCCTGTTTCGGCTCAGTCCTCGCACTCGAGCGTTTGCTCGCAGTCCGGACAGATGCCGTGGGTGAAGTCGACCTGGGCCTCGCGCAGGTAGGCTTCGAGCTCCACCCATTCTTCTCCACGAGTCCTGGCCTTTCGGCAGTAGGAGCAGATGGGCACCAGCGCGGTCAGGGTGCGCACGACCCCCAAGGAGTCGCGCAGCAGGCGGAGGCGGTGCTGCATCATGTACCGCGCGCGGTGAAGCTCGAGATAGCTCTCGATCTGCTCCTTCATTCGTGTGAGCAGCCGGATGTGGGCGTCGGAGTAGCGGTTCTTCCTGGCGTCCAGCACACAGATCGTACCGAACACCTCGCCCGTGGGTTCGAGGATGGGAAGCCCCAGGTAGGAGACCATCCCCAGCTCGATGTCCGGGTTGTTCGCCCAGAGCGGATCCTCGGTGGCTTCTGGCACCAGCAGCTGTGCACGGTTCTTGACGACGTGCTCGCAGTACAAGCCCGATCCCCATACTTTTTCGAGGTCGCCTGGATGGTAGGGATTGCCGGCGGACTTGGACGACACCAGCACCTCGATCTCCCGCTCGTGAAGGCGCATGATCAGGGCCGCTGGAACCATCAGGATCTCGGCAATGACGTCGACGATGGCCTGCCAACCGCGCACGGCTCCGCCAGGCACGCTGGGGTACAGCCGATTGGTCACACGTTGTTGCTCCACGAAGGCCTGCATCGTGGCCCAGTTGGTGAAGCCGTAGTCCATGGCCAGGGCGTACTGGACCTCCTGGAGGCCGAGCTCGGTTTGGAGGAGTGTCTCGTCGCTGGCCCGCGCGAAGCGTGGCAGCCAACGCAGCACCTTGCAGCACGCGGGGTCCTTGCGGCGGTGGGATCGGTGGAGGTCCTTGGCCTGCTTGCGCAGCTGCTCCATGCTTGGACGGAGAGGTAGGTCTCGCATGTGAAGATTCCCTGAGAGCAGGCGACGGAACGCCAGAAGGTAGCATGAGGGCGGAGAACCGGCCT